>NZ_JBEPEQ010000193.1:0-5783 GCF_040300925.1 Micromonospora sp. NPDC000207 | reverse complement strand
GCCGCCCCGGGTGGCGTCGGCGGCGGTGCGGACGGCGTCGGCGAGCCCGGCCACGGTGGGTCGGTTCATCAGGGCGCGCAGGAGCGTGTCGTAGAGCAGCCCCTGGGCCTCGGGGATCTCCTCACGGACCCGTCCGGCGAGGCGCGCGACGAGCAGGGAGTCCCCGCCGAGCTGGTAGAAGTCGTCGTCGCGGCCCACGCCGGGCAGCCGCAGCAGGTCCGCCCAGACGGTGGCGAGGCGCTGCTCCAACTCGTCGACGGGGGCGCTGTGGGTCGAGGTCGTCTCGCCCGGCTCCCGTCGGGCCCAGGCGTGCAGCACTGCGGTGTCCACCTTGCCGTTGCCGGTGACCGGGAGGGCGTCGAGGATCTGCGTCTGGGCGGGCACCATGTACTCCGGGAGCCGCTCGGCGAGGTGCCGGTTCAGGTCGTCGACGCGGACGGGTTCCCGGTCGGCCTTGAACCGGGCGGCGAAGACGTGCTGTCCGAGGGGGGCGGTGACGTCGTCGGGGCGGGGCAGGGTGAGGACGGTGTCCGCCTGCGCCTCGGCGAGCAGGTCCCGCCACTGCGCCACGGTCAGGAAGGTCTGGTCGTGGCCGCGTCGCAGGTCCTCGTAGTCCCACTTGTCGGGGTCCTTCTCCGGCATCATGAACTCCATCGAGGTCATGATCTGGACGTTCTCCCTGGTGGTCTCGATGAAGACCAGCCACCCGCCGGGGGCCAGCAGCTCACGGAGCCGGGCCAGCACCACCCCGGCGTGCCGGGAGTTGTGCAGCACGTTGGCGCAGAGCACCACGTCGACGCCGTTGGGGAGGTACCCCTGCTCGCGGGGGTCGGTGTTGATGTCGAGCAGCCCGTACCGGACCCGGTCGCCGAAGCGCCCCTGCGCCTCGGTGAGGAAGAACTGCGACACGTCGGTGAACAGGTAGTCCACGTCGGCGTCGGCCAGTTCGGGGACGACGACGGTACTGGTGCCGCCGACACCGGCACCGACCTCCAGCACCCGCAGGGTGTCCGACCTGTCGGCCGCCAACCGTCGCAGCAGGCCGAGGACGGCGTGGTTGACGTAGCGGCTGATGACGTTGTCGCGGTAGGCGGCGTACGAGGTGTCCAGTCGTCCTTCGGGGAACAGCAGCGGCAGCGGGTCGACCTCGTCGCGCAGCAGCTGCGGCAGGAGCCGGGTGCTGGTCCGGAAGTAGTCGATCAGCTCGGCCTTGTACTGGTCCTCGCGTTGCAGCTCGTCGACGGCGGCCCAGGCGGCGGCCGGGTCGTCGTTGCCGTCGCGGTCGGCGCGGCGGTATCCGTCCCCGGCGCGTTCCAGCAGGCCCGCCGCGACCAGCGCGGCCAGCCACCGGCGGACCAGCCGGTGGTGCCGGGGTGCCACCCCCGCCCGCGCGACGACCTCGTCGGCGGTGTGCCGGTCCCCCGGGTCGGCGAAGAGTCCCGCGCCGGTCAGGGCGTGGAGCATGCCGAGGAGCCCGGCGTGGTCGAGCCGGCGCATGAACTCGGCCAGTTCGTCGCGGTCCACCCCGGCGGTGGTGGCGTCACCGGCGGCCACGGCCGCCGCCGTCAACGCCTCGGCGCGGGGGTCGGTACGGGCGTCCCGACCGGCCGGTTGGACGAACGCGACCAGGCGGCGCTGCGTCGGGTCGTCCCCGTCGACGAGGACGTGGGCCGCCCCGACGCCGGGATGCGCCCCGAGGGCGGCCTCGACCTCGGCCAGTTCGATGCGGTGGCCGCGCACCTTGACCTGACGGTCGCGGCGACCGAGGAACTCCACGACGGCGTCCTGCCGGTAGACGCCGACGTCACCGGTGCGGTAGAGCCGGCCCAGCTCGGGGTGGTGCACGAAGCGTTCGGCGGTCTGCTGCTCGTCGCCGAGGTAGCCCGTCGCCAGTCCGGCCCCGCCGATGTGCAGCTCCCCCGGCACGTGCTCGGGGCAGTGCCGTCCCCAGGCGTCCAGGACGTGGAAGGTCTGGTTGGCCAGGGGGGTGCCGTACGGGATGCTCGGCCAGGTCGGGTCGACCCGGTCGATCGGGTGGAAGATCGACCAGATGCCGGCCTCGGTGGCGCCGCCGAGGCTCACCTGCCGCAGTCGGGGCCACCGGGCACGGACCCGGTCGGGCAGGTGGACGGGGATCCAGTCGCCGCTGAGCAGCGCCAGGCGCAACGAGTCGAGGTCGTCGCGGGGCTCCACCGACAGGTAGTCCTCCAGCAGTTGCAGCTGCACCGGCACCGAGTTCCAGAGCGTGACCCGGTGGGTGGCGACCAGTTCGGCCCAGTGGGAGGGGTCGCCGCGCCGGTCGGCGTCGGGCAGCACCACGAGTCCGCCGACGCCGAGGACCCCGAACACGTCGTACACGCTCAGGTCGAAGCCGAGACCGGCCAGGGCCAGGACCCGGTCGTCGGCGGTGACGTCGAACCGTCGGTTGACGTCGGCGATGGTGTTGAGCGCGGCCCGGTGGGACATCATCACCCCCTTGGGGGCGCCGGTGGAGCCGGAGGTGTAGATGACGTAGGCGAGGTCGTCGGCCGTCCGGGCGGGGGCCGTGGGGGTCGTCGCCGTCGGCTTCACCTTGTCGACGGCGACGACCGGCAGTGTGAGTTCCGGCTGCAGCCAGGACTGGCTCAGGACGTGGCGTACCCGCGCGTCGGCCAGGATCCGGTCGCGCCGGGCAGCGGGCTGTCCGGCCTCGATCGGCAGGTACGCCCCACCGGCGAGCAGCACCCCGAGGACGCCGACGACCTGCTCCCATCCCTTCTCCATGACCAGGGCGACCAGGTCGCCCGGGTTCGTTCCCGCCTCGCGCAGGGCCTCGGCGACCGCCCCGGCCTCGGCGACCAGTTCGCCGTAGGTCAGGGTGCGACGGCCGTCGACGACGGCGGGACGCCCCGGTTCGCGGGCGGCGGCGGCGAGCACGTCGTCGGTGAGCAGTCCTTCGGGGAGGGCAGCGGGGACGTCGTTGACGGCGGCGCGGCGACGCAGTTGCCCTTCGGGGAGGACCACGGGGGACGAATGCGACCAGGTGGACTCCGCACCGGCCAGGCGTCGGAGCAGGTCGTCGAGCTGGGCGAACATCTCGTCGACGACGTCCTCGGCGAGCACCCCCTCCCTGACGTCCCACCGGACGTGCAGGTCACCGTGTTCCTCGACGGCCTGCGCGTCGATCCACACCTGGGGGGTCTGGCTGCGGCCGTACCCGATGCGTCCGTCGAGGTCGTCGGCCGGGGCCGCCGCGTCGTCGGTGACGCCGAGGGTGCTGGTGAACACGACGGGCATGAGCGCCTCGGCGCGTCCACGGCGACGACCGATCTCCCGCATCACCTCGACCCCGCCGAAGGAGCGGTGGTCCATGTCCGCCCAGAGCCGGTCCTGCATGCCCCTGGCGCGCTCGACGAAGGCGGCGTCGCCCGAGGTGTCGACCTCGAGGAGGCTGACTGTGGTGAAGTCGCCGACCAGCCGGTCGACCTGGGGGTGCAGGGGTTCCCGGTTGAGCAGGGTCAGGTTGAGACAGAAGCGCGGGTGTCGGCTCCACCTGCCGATCACCTCGGCGACGGCGGCGAGGACCACAGTCGACGGGGTGAGCCGGTGCGCGCGTGCGTGGGCGCGCAGGGCGTCCCACCGGGTGGCGGGGACCACGGTGCCCAGCCGCCGGAACCGGGCCGGGCCGTCGGCGTGCCGTTCCCGTACCGGCAGTTCGGGGGCGCCCGGGAGGGTGTCCAGCCGGGACATCCAGTACTCCCGGTCCCTGTCGTACGCGGCGGTGTCGCGGGTGCCGCGCCGGGCGAGGAGGTAGTCCCGGAAGGTGATCTCCAGGTCGGGCAGGTCGCCGCCGGTGTAGAGCTGCCGCAACTCGTCGAGCAGGACCTGGGTGCTCAGGTAGTCGGCGACGAGGAAGTCGATGGAGACGTGCAGGACGGCGCGTCCGTCGGTGAGCGTGACCGCCAGGGCGAACAGCGGCCAGCGTTGCGGGTCGTAGCGGTGGTGGTCCATCCGGGCGCGGGTGGCGGCCAGCGCCGTCTCGACCCGGTCGGCGGGTTCGCCGCGCAGGTCGGTCACCGGGACGCGGTAGCGGGGGACGTCGGGTCGGACCTGCTGGGAGCCCTGCGGGTCGAACACGGCGCGCAGCATGTCGTGCCGGTGCACCAGCCGGTCCCAGGCGTCCTCCAGCCGGTCCGGGTCGAGGTCGGTGAACTCCACCTCGGCGTAGACCTGGCAGGGGCTGTCGCCGTAGTCGTACAGGTCGGAGCGGCCCAGCAGGTACGACAGCTGCACCTCGGTCAACGGGAACGGGTCGTGGCGGTGGGCGGGGTCGGGCACCACGGTGGTGGCCTGCGCGGCCAGGTGGGCGAGGACCTCGTCGCGGTGTTCGGTGAGGGCGCGGCGCCGGTGTTCGGTGAGTACGCCCTTCGGGCCGCGGAACCGGAGTCGGCCCTCGTCCTCCCACAGGTGTACGCCGAGATCGCTCAGTTCCGCGACCAGCTCGGCGGCGGTCGGCGTGGTCGGTGAACTGGTCATAGGACGCCTTCCTCGAAGCTGTCGATCAGTTCTGCCGTCTGCGCGACGGTGGGTGCGGCGAAGATCTGCCGCATGGGGATCTCGACCCCGAATCGTTGGCGGATCGCCTCGACCATTCGGGTGGCCAGGAGGCTGTCCCCACCCAACGCGATGAAATTGTCATCACGACGAACCTCACCCACCCCCAACAACTCAACCCAGATCGCCGCCACCCGCTCCTCCACCTCACCCCGAACCGGCTCACCCTCCACCACCGGCCCGTCCTCATCCACCAACCCCACCAACACCCGCCGATCGACCTTCCCATTCACCGTCAACGGCAACTCATCCAACACCACACACACCGACGGCACCGCATACGACGGCAACCGCTCACCCAGAAAATCAGCCAACCCATCCACATCCGCACCCTCACCCGGCACCACGAACGCCACCAACCGCAACGGATCACCCACCGCCAACACCACCGCCGACACCACCGACCCAAACGCCACCAACGCCGACTCCACCTCACCCAACTCGATCCGATGCCCCCGCACCTTCACCTGATCATCAGTACGCCCCAAAAACTCCAACGTCCCATCCGACCAATACCGCCCCACATCCCCAGTCCGATACCACCGCTCACCCGCAAACTCCACAAACCGCTCACCCGTCCGCACCACATCATTGCAATAACCCGACGCCACCCCCACACCACCGATCCACAACTCCCCAGCCACCCAGTCCGGACAATCCCGCCCCCGCCCGTCAACCACCCGAAAACGCTGACCAGACAACGGCACACCATACGGAACCGACGACCACGACTCCGGAACCTCACCCACCTCACACCAATTCGACCACACCGCCGCCTCCGTCGCCCCACCCAATGCCACAAACCGAACCGACGACCCCCCAACCTCCCGCACCCGACCCGGCAGATCCAACCCCACCCAATCCCCAGAAACCAACACCACCCGCAAACCCGACAACCCCGAACCACCCCCACCAGCAGCCACCAACACCATATCCAACAACGCCGGAACCGAATTCCACACCGACACCCCGAACCGACCACACAAATCCAACCAACAATACGGATCCCGCCGATCACCCTCACCCACCAACACCACACCACCACCCACACCCAACAAACCAAAAACATCAAACACCGACAAATCAAAATCCAAAGCCGACACCGCCAGAACCCGATCCCCCTCCCCCACACCAAACCGACCACACACATCCACCACCGTATTCACCGCCGCACCATGCGACACCACCAC
>NZ_JBEPEQ010000192.1:0-5801 GCF_040300925.1 Micromonospora sp. NPDC000207 | reverse complement strand
CCGGTGCCGCCGGGTGTGCCGGTGCCGCCGGGTGTGCCGGGCGGGGGCCACCCGGTCGTAGGGCCAGTCGACGTGCCGGTCGGCTGGGATCCGGCAGTGGCGGGCGACCCGGTGCCGCCTGCCCCCGGGGTCTCCGGCGGGGTGGGCGGCGGGGTCGGTTCAGGCTCCGGCGGGCCGTCCGGCACGGGGGCGTCGACTCCGATGGCGGCACCGATCCAGCCCCCGCCGTCCCAGTACCGTCGGGTCTGCGGGTCGGCCGGATCGACGTACCAGCCGGGTGCGACGCTCACCGCGTCACCTGCGGGCTCCGGACGGGGCCGGTCGGCCCGATGCCGGCTCGGACGGGACCTTCGCTCTGCTCGCTCACCTGGACACCTTAACGACGCCGCCGTCGTACCAGCCTGGCACCGGGACCGGACTCCACCCGCTCACAGGTTCCCGCGTCGCTCCTGCTCCCGCTCGATCGCCTCGAACAGGGCCTTGAAGTTGCCCTTGCCGAAGCCGAGCGATCCGTGCCGTTCGATCAGCTCGAAGAAGACTGTGGGTCGGTCCTGCACCGGCTTGGTGAAGATCTGGAGCAGGTAGCCGTCCTCGTCCCGGTCGACAAGGATCCGGCGGGCCTTCAACTCCTCGATCGACACCCGGACCTCGCCGATGCGGGCGCGCAGCTCCGGGTCGTCGTAGTACGAGTCGGGGGTGGCCAGGAACTCCACCCCGGCCGCCCGCATGGCGTCCACGCTGGCCAGGATGTCGTTGGTGGCCACCGCGATGTGCTGGGCACCCGGCCCCTGGTAGAAGTCGAGATACTCGTCGATCTGCGACTTCCGGCGGGCCACCGCCGGCTCGTTGAGCGGGAACTTGACCTTGCGGGTGCCGTTGGCGACCACCTTGCTCATCAGCGCCGAGTAGTCGGTGGCGATGTCGTCACCGACGAACTCGGCCATGTTGGTGAAGCCCATCACCCGCCGGTAGAACTCCACCCACTCGTCCATCCGGCCCAACTCCACGTTGCCGACCACGTGGTCGACGGCCTGGAAGAAGCGCTTGGGCTGGAGGCCCGCGTCGATCATCGGCTGCCGGTCCACGATCGGCTCCCGGGCCGCGAAACCGGGCAGGAAGGGGCCGGTGTACCGGGACCTGTCGACGAGGGTGTGCCGGGTGTCGCCGTACGTGGCGACGGCGGCCAGCCGGACGGTGCCATGGGCGTCGGTGACGTCGTGCGGGTCGAGCAGCCCGGTGGCACCCTGGCCGGTGGCGTGGGCGTACGCCGCGTCGACGTCGGGGACCTCCAACGCGATGTCGGACACTCCGTCGCTGTGCCGGGCGACGAAGTCGACCTCGGAGGCGTCCGGGCGGACCGCCCCCCGCAGCGCGAACCGGGCCGAACCGCTGGTCAGCACGTACTCCGCGTGGTCGCGGTAGCCCTGCTCCGGACCCCGGTACGCCACACAGGTCATCCCGAAGGCCGTCGAGTAGTAGTGCGCCGCCTGTTTGGCGTTGCCCACCACGAAGGTCAGGTGGTCGAGCCCGCGTACCGGGAACGGGTCGCGGCTGATGTCGTGGTCCACGGCGCCGACGAGTTCGTCGACGTCGACCTCTCCGCTCGACTGCTGTCGATCGATCGCCTGGGTCATCGCGGGCTCCCTCCTGCGCCGGCCGCCTCGTGGGCGACCATCCTGTGTGGCGAGGATCGCGGGCGGCAGCGGGTTGGGCAACTGTTGACGTGGTACCTGGTCAGGTTGTGCATTCGGTATGGTTCACGGGCATGGCAGCTGAACATTCTGTACAGCTCGACGGGCTCGACGTCAGCCTGGTCGAACTGCTCACCGAGGAGCCCAGGATCGGGGTGCTGGAGTGCTCCCGCCGACTCGGAGTGGCCCGGGGCACCGTCCAGGCCCGGCTCGACAAGCTGGTCGGGCGGGGGGCGATCGACTTCGGCCCCGACGTCGCCCCGGCCGCGATCGGATTCGGGGTGACCAGCTTCGTCACCCTGGAGATCAGTCAACGGCACGGCCACGACCCGGTCACCGCCCACCTCGCGGCGATCCCCGAGGTGCTGGAGGCGCACACCATCACCGGCACCAGCGACCTGCTCTGCCGGATCGTGGCCCGCTCCAACGCCGACCTCCAGCGGGTGATCGACCAGATCGTCGCCAACGAGGCGATCCGCCGGGCGTCGACAACGATCGCGCTGGCCGAGCAGATCCCGTACCGGACCCTTCCCCTCGTCCGCTCCACCGTGCATTAGCACGCCGTCTGCGAGAAAGCGCTACGACACGGGTTCACGACCGTTCGACCTGACGGAGATCGTGGCTACCGTGTCCGATGTGGCGAACCAGAAGGGCCTCGGCGTCAAGAGCTTCCTCGCGCTCGCCCTGGTCGCGGTCGTGGCCCTGGCCGCCACCGGCGTCTGGAACCCCTTCCCCGGGATGTGGGACTGGGTCAAACGGAGCAAGCCGATCTCCGAGCCCGACGTGGTCTGGCAGGAACGCATCGGGGGCACCCCGCGCAGCGTCACCATCGCCGGGGACGCCGTCGTGGTCGAGCAGCGGACCCGGGTCGAGGCCCGCAGCCTCGCCACCGGCGTACAGCTGTGGGAACGCAAGGCGGACTGGGCGGCGGTGGCCGGGGGCGACCGGGACTCCGTCGTCGCCGTGGGCAAGCTCCTGGTCAAGGGGTACGAACTCCTCGACCCGAGCACCGGGGCGACCCGTCGCCGGGTCGACGACGCGGTGGCCGTGTGGACGTACCGGAACATGCTCCTGGACGCCCGGTGCGCCGGACCGACCGACTGCACCCTGAGCGCCTGGGACCCGCGTGGCAACGCGCCGATCTGGACCGCCTTCCTCCCCGGGGTCAGCACCTCCTGGCTGGCCGACAACCCCGACCTGCTCGACACCCGTCGGCTCACCGCCCTGCGGGTCGACGACCAGGTGGCCGGGCCGGAGCCGGTGCCCCCGCTGCTCGGCTTCCCGGTCGACGGGCGGGTGCACGTAGTGGACACCGCCACCGGCCGGGTCCTCCAGGACGTCCAGCCGGCCCGCGACGAGCGACTCTCGGTGGTCGGTGGTCGACTCCTCCGGCTCACCGCCCGGTCCGGCGACGGTGCCTGCCTGTTCGGCATCTCCGCCGTCGACCCGGCCACCGGGCAGCAGGTCTGGCAGCGGTCGGGGGTGAACCTGCGGACCGCCGACAGCGCCGGCTGCGCCCAGCGGGAGAACCCCCAGGGCGCCCGCAACGTCCTGATCGGGGTCACCCCGGACGGCCGGGAGGCGGTCCTCGACGGGTACGACGGACGGGTGTTGCAGCTGGGCGCTGAGGGGGAGAGCCTGCTCGCCGTGGACGACCGGTACGCAGTCGTCCGCACCCCCGACAGGCGGTCGCTCGTCGGCCGGGAGCTCGGCGTCGACAAGCCCGGCTGGGACCGACCGGCCGGCGAGAAGAGCACCGCCGCGCTCACCCCGTACGCGGCAGTGCTCTCCGACGAGAAACCCACCCGACTGGTGGCGGTGCACCCGCGTACCGGCAGGGAGTTGGTGAGCCTGCGGACCGCAGCGAACGCCCTCGCTGTCGGTCCCGCCGGGATGGTGATCGGCGAGGGGCGCGAGATCGGGTACGTCCTGTTCGGCGCGGGCGGGTCGAGGCCCTCGGGTGACTCCGGGGCGGGTGCCCCGGGTTCCGGGGACGCCCCGGGTGGTCCCGGCGGTTCGGGAGCCCCCGGCGGTTCGGGAGCCCCCGGCGGTTCGGGAGCCCCCGGCGGGTCGGGGCAGTGCGGCCCGAAGGGTGAGGGCTGCCCCGAACCGGGTGCCGACAAGGACGGCTGAGCCCTCGACCGGGCGTGCTCCCGGGGTCGGTCGGCTCCGCGACGGGGCGTGCTCCCGGGGTCGGTCGGCTCCGCGACGGGGTGTCCGGCGGGGTCGGTCGGGCACGGCTGGCGGGGCCGGTCGGCATGGAAAGTACCGGGACTCACCCGGCGGTTGGGACGGATTGATTCGACTGGCCTAGGCTTTCGCCTCATGAGCAGTGCCGCCGCCTTCTCGTACGCACCCCTGCTGCCGACCGGCCCGGACCAGACCGAGTACCGCCTGGTCACCGACGAGGGCGTCGACGTCGTCCACGGCCCCGGGGGTCGACGGTTCCTCACCGTGGATCCGGCGGCCCTGACCGCCCTGACCGCCGAGGCCATGCACGACATCGCGCACTTCCTGCGCCCGGCCCACCTGGCCCAACTCCGGGCGATCATCGACGATCCGGCGGCCTCGCCGAACGACAGGTTCGTCGCCATGGACCTGCTGCGCAACGCGAACATCGCGGCCGGTGGGGTGCTGCCGATGTGCCAGGACACCGGCACCGCGATCGTGATGGGCAAGCGCGGCCGGCACGTGCTCACCGACGGCACCGACGCCGAGGCGATCTCCCGGGGCGTCTACCAGGCGTACACGAGACTCAACCTGCGCTACTCCCAGCTCGCCCCGTTGACCATGTGGGACGAGCGCAACACCGGCAGCAACCTGCCCGCCCAGGTTGAGCTCTACGCCGAGGACCCGGACGGGCACCCGGACGCGTACAAGTTCCTCTTCATGGCCAAGGGGGGTGGCTCGGCCAACAAGTCGTACCTCTACCAGGAGACCAAGGCGCTGCTGAACCCGACCCGGATGATGCAGTTCCTGGAGGAGAAGCTGCGGCTGATCGGCACCTCGGCCTGCCCGCCGTACCACCTGGCGATCGTCATCGGTGGCACCTCCGCCGAGTACGCCCTCAAGACCGCCAAGTACGCCTCGGCCAAGTACCTCGACGCGCTGCCCACCGAGGGGTCGATGAGCGCGCACGGCTTCCGGGACCTGGAGCTGGAGGCGGAGGTGCTGGAGTTGACCCGCAACTTCGGCATCGGTGCACAGTTCGGCGGCAGATACTTCTGCCACGACGTACGCGTGGTCCGGCTGCCCCGACACGGCGCCTCCTGCCCGGTGGCCATCGCCGTCTCCTGCTCGGCCGACCGGCAGGCGGTTGCCAAGATCACCCCGTCGGGCGTGTGGCTGGAACGACTGGAGACCGACCCGGCCCGGTACCTGCCCGAGGTGACCGACGAGACCCTGGACACCGAGGAGGTCGTCCGGGTCGACCTGAACCGGCCGATGGACGAGATCCGGGCCGAGCTGTCGCGGTACCCCGTGAAGACCCGGCTCTCCCTGACCGGCCCCCTGGTGGTGGCCAGGGACATCGCCCACGCCAAGATCGCCGAGCGGCTGGACGCCGGTGAGCCGATGCCCCAGTACCTCCGGGACCACGCGGTCTACTACGCCGGCCCGGCCAAGACCCCCGAGGGGTACGCATCCGGCTCGTTCGGCCCGACCACCGCCGGTCGGATGGACGCCTACGTCGAGCGGTTCCAGGCCGCCGGCGGCTCTCAGGTGATGCTCGCCAAGGGGAACCGCTCGGGTCAGGTCACCCGCTCCTGCCAGGAACACGGCGGCTTCTACCTCGGCTCGATCGGCGGTCCGGCCGCCCGGCTGGCCCAGGACTGCATCAAGCACGTCGAGGTCCTGGAATACCCGGAGCTGGGCATGGAGGCGGTCTGGAAGATCGAGGTCGAGGACTTCCCGGCCTTCATCGTGGTCGACGACAAGGGCAACGACTTCTTCGCCGAGGTCACCAAGCCCGTCCTAACCATCACCCCCCGCCCCTGACCCCACCCCCACCCACCCCCCTCCCCCTCCCACCCCCACCCCCACCCCCTCCCACCCCCACCCCCCTCCCACCCCCCACCCCCCACCCCCGCCCTCCCGCGCGGACGTCCGCGT
>NZ_JBEPEQ010000191.1:0-5852 GCF_040300925.1 Micromonospora sp. NPDC000207 | reverse complement strand
GCACCGGCACCGACGCCACGTCCTGCGGCCCCGCCGGTGACCGCCTCCGCACCGGCCGCACCCACCCGCCCGGGTCCGGCCACCCCCGGCCCGGAGGTGGGGCGTACGGTCCTGCGGGTCTCCCTGGAGACCATGCCGTACCTGCTCGACCACTGCTTCTTCGTGCAGCCCGACGACTGGCCGGACCCGCAGGACCGGTGGCCGGTGGTGCCGGCGACTGCCCTGGTCGCCCACATGATGGACGCCGTCGAGCAGCTGGTGCCCACCGCCACGGTGGTGGCGGTGCACGACGCCCGGTTCTCCCGGTGGTTGATCGCCGAGCCCGCCCAGGACGTCGAGGTCGTGGTCAGGTCCGCCGGTCCGAACCGGTACGCGGTCATCCTCGGCGGGTACGCCCGGGCGACCGTCGAGGTCGGCACCGGTCATCCCGCCCCGCCGCCGGTGTGGACGCACGACCCGGCCACCGAACGTCCACCGACCCTCGGGGCCGCCGAGATGTACGCCGAACGGCTGATGTTCCACGGCCCGCAGTTCCGGGGGGTGACCACCGTGCACGCCCTGGGCGACCGGCACGTACGGGGTGTCGTCACCGCGCCCGCCCCACCCGGTGCCCTCCTGGACAACGCGTTGCAGCTCATCGGGAACTGGCTGATCACCACCCAGCCGTTCCGGACGGTGGCGCTGCCTGTCGGGTTGGAACACGTCCGGTTCTTCGGGCCTCCGCCACCGGCCGGTCGGGCCTTCGAGTGTGTGGCCCGGGTCCGCAGCATCGACGACGGGAAACTGGTCGCCGACACGCAGCTCAGCGTCGACGGGCGGGTGTGGGCGCAGATCGAGGGGGCTGTCGACCGACGGTTCGACAGCCACCCGCAGGCCCGGATCGCCGAGCGGTTCCCGGAGCGGTACCCGATGTCGCACCTGCAACCGGAGGGCTGGACGATGGCCTTCGACTGCTGGACCGACCTGGTCACCCGGGGGATGGCCGCCCGGGGGATCCTCGGCGACGCCGGATACGCCGAGTACGAACGGCACCCGGCGAAGACCCGCAAGCAGTGGATGCTCGGCCGGATCGCGGTCAAGGACGCCGTCCGGGCCCGGCTGTGGCAGGACGGCCACACCGACATCTACCCGATCGAGCTGACCGTCGGCAACGACCCGGACGGACGTCCGTGGGTACGCGGTCGACCCGGCCGTGACCTGGGCGACTGCGACGTGTCGCTGGCGCACTGCGCGGAGATCGGGGTGGCGGTGGCCCGCCGACGCCCCGTCGACGGCGCCGCGACCACCGGGGTCGGCATCGACGTCGCCGAGATCACCGACCATCCGGCGACCACACTGACCTTCGCCCTCACCGACGCGGAGACCATCCTGCTGGGCAGGCTCGCCGGGGTCGACCCGGACGCCCGACGGGTCTGGTTCACCCGGTTCTGGGCGGCCAAGGAGGCGGTCGCCAAGGCCGAGGGCACCGGGCTCGACGGCAGGCCCCGCAGCTTCGAGGTCCGCACCGCCACCGGTACCACCGTCGAGGTCACTGTCGGCGGGCGGACGTACCGGGTCGGTCACCGGGAGGTGGCCAACCCCGACGACCTGCCGCCCCGCCGCTACGTGGTGGCCTGGACCTGGGGTGCCGAACCGGACCCGGTCGTCCCACCGGGGGTGTCCCGACCGTGACCCGACCGTCTTCCATCCGACCAGCAGAAGGAGCAACAGTCATGCCTGCCGCCCAGGCCAGCACCCTCGCCGAGCTCACCGAAATGATCAACGCCGTGCTGGGGGACTTCGCCGTCGACCAGGTCGTCACCCGGGACACCACCTTCCAGGACGACCTGGGCATGGAGAGCATCGACGTGGTCTCGCTCGCCGGCCGGTTGCAGGCCCGCTACGGCGACACCGTCAACTTCGCCCACTTCGTCGCCAAGCTGGACCTGACGACGGTGGGCGACCTGCGGGTCGGTCAGCTCGTCGACCACATCGACGCCTCGCTGGCCGCCGGCCCCGGTGACGAGGTCGGGGCGGGCAGCCGGTGACGGTACTCCGGGCCAACGGGATCACCCTGCACACGCAGCGGCTCGACCCGGTCGACCCGTCCCGTGACGGTCCGGCCCGGCCGACGGCGGTCCTCATCCACGGAATGGCCTCCGACACCATGGCGAGCTGGTACTTCACCCTGGCCGAGCCGCTGGCCCGGGCCGGGTTCCCCACCCTGCTGTACGACCTGCGGGGGCACGGCCGCAGCGAGCGACCCGCCACCGGGTACGCCCTGGACGACTTCGTCGACGACCTCGAGGCGCTCCTGGCCGGATCCGGGGTCACCGGCCCGATCCTGCTGTTCGGCAACTCGTTCGGCGGCACCATCGCCTTCGGGTACGCGGCCCGGCGTCCGGAACGGGTCGCCGGGGTCGTGGCGGTGGAGTCCTCCCCGCCGACCCCGGAGTGGATGCGTCGGGTGGCCGAGCGACTGCACCGGGTCGCCGCCCGACTGCCGCAGGAGGGGGCGCTGGCCGGCATCGGTGCCCGGCGGGGGCCGATCGCCGCCCGGCGGGCCGCCGACACCGGCCGGTTCCTCGCCGACACCTCGATCACCGAGGAGTTGCCGGCCAGCCGGCTGCCGTCGACGGAGGCCCTGGCCGCCCTGCGGTGCCCGGTCCTGTGCCTCTACGGTGCCCGGTCCCCGATGGTGGACCTGGCCGATGCGGTACGGGACCTGCTTCCCCAGACCCGGGTCGCCGTCCTGCCCGACCAGAGGCACTCCGTCCTGGTCGACGCGCCGGAGGCGGTCCGCCGACACGTCTTCGCCTGGCTCACCGAGCAGTGCGGTCTCGGCACCACCACCACTGCGGCCCCCACCACCGGGCAGCCCGACGACCGACCACCGCACCCGACCACCGTCCCCTGACCACGCGACACCCCTGGAGGCCCCCGATGGGAAGCCCGATCACCGGCCGGTCGATCGTCATCAGCAACGGCAGGTGCGGTTCGACGCTCCTGTCCGACCTGATCGCCGAGGAGCCCGACACCCTGTCGGCGCAGGAGTTCTTCATGTCCGTGACGCCGTGGGCGCGCAGCAGGGAGGTGCTCACCGGAGCCGAGTACTGGTCAGTGCTCGCCGCTCCGAAGGCCGAACTGTCCACGCTGTTCCGGATCGGCCTCCCGCCGAAGGAGGTCAGGTATCCGAGCACCGGCAGGTGGGCCGACCGGATGACCGAACTCCCCCGGATCATGGCGATCACCCTGTCGAAGCTCACCGACGACCCGGACGCCCTCTTCGACAGGCTCGCCGAACGGGTGCCGGACCAGCCCGCCCAGAGCGTGGTCGAGCACCACCGGGCGTTCCTCGACCTGTTGGCCGTCCTGACCGGACGACGGCGGTGGGTGGAACGATCCGGCGGGTCCAGCCACCTCGCCCCGCACCTGTTGCAGGGGTTCCCCGACTGCAAGGTCGTCTACCTCGACCGCAACCGGGAGGACACCGCGAGGTCGATGAGCAGGCACTCGTCGTTCCAGCTCATCCAACTGCGGGTGGAGTTCCTCGGCCGGTGCGGGCTGGACCCGTTCCGGCTCTCCCCCGGTCAGGCGGTACCCCCGGAGATGGAGCGTTACCTGCCGGACCGGCTGACCGCCGAGACGTTGCAGGAACGGGGCGCGGACCTGCGCCGGTACCTCGGGCTCTGCGCCTTCATGACCAGCCAGGCCGAGCAGGCCCTGACCGACGTGCCGCCGCAGCACCTCCTCCGGATGCGCTACGAGGACCTCGTCGCCGACCCCGTCGCCGAGCTGACCCGGCTCGGCGGGTTCCTGGACTTCCCCGACCCGTCCGGGTGGGCCGGGGCGGTCGCCGGCCGGGTCAGGGCACCGAAGCCACACCCGCAACCGGCCACCGTCTGAACGACCCGCCCGCACCTCGTCGCCGGGTGGCCGGTCGGCCACCACCGGTGTCCTCATCGTCGAAAGCGAGGCAGTTGGTGATACGAACATCAGCACGACGCCTGTTGGCGACCCTGGTCGTCCTCGGGCTCGGGCCCGTCCTGGCGACCCCGTCGGCGGCGCTGGCCGCCGACACCCGCCCCCCGGGTGCCCCGAAGGTGCTGGCGAAGGCCGCACCGGACGAGTGCTTCGCCGGGATCGGTCAGCCCTACCCGGCCGGGCCGCCCTGCGCCACCGGACAGGCGAAGGTCAACCAGGCGTACCTGTGGGGCATGACCCGGGCCGGAAAGACCCTGTTCTACGGCACCGGTGCCAACGTCAACTGCCTGACCAGCGGACGGACCCTGCGCAACACCACCCCCGCGATCAACGCCGACTGGGTCTGCGAGTACGGCGAGAGCCAGATCGCCAAGCGCAACCCGCAGCTCCCGGTCACCCTCGGCGACCACCGGACCCCCCGCCTCTACAGCTACGACCTGCGGACGAACCGGCTGACCGAGAAGACCGACCTGGTGCGCGGGGCCTCCACCGAGGACCTCAACCGGTTGCAGACCACCGTCGGCATCCGGGCGGCGGGCAACCACGCGGGAGTCGCCCTGCTCGGCGGCCCGGCGTTGGGCGAGAGCATCAACCTGTTCGCCTTCGACACCGACACCGGGGCGTACCTCGGGTCACGGAACTTCCCCGCGTACGGCAACATCCGGCACTTCGTGGTCGCCGACGACGGCCTCTACGCCGGGGTGGGGGTGGGCGCCAACGGCGGCAACCGGGGACACGTCCTGCGTTGGACCGGCAGCAAGGCCGACCCGTTCAGCTTCGTCGAGGTGGCGAACCTGCCGGCGCAGGCCGCCGACCTGACGGTCCACGAGGGACGGATCTTCGTCACCACCTGGCCGGGTGGGACCGAGGAGCTGACGGTGACGCCGTCGACGACGCCGCCCCCGGCGAGCATCGCCTCGGTCTGGATGAGCCCGAAGCTCTCCGCCGGTGCACCGGGGCTCACCCCCGAGGACGCCACCGGTTGGCAGCAGGTGTGGAACGTCAGCGGGTACGAGCCGGACGCGGTGGTGGCCCGCAGCTACGGGCTGGGCGGACTCGCCTCGTACGGGGGCTACCTGTACTGGGGCACCATGCACGTGCCGCTCAAGGCCAGCACCCTGCACATGAGCATCTACCCGCCGACCGACGAGGCGGGGATCCGCGCGACCGTGCAGAACACCCAGCGGGCGATCAGCATCCACCGGGGCAAGGCGTTCGGCTCCCACCGTCAGAAGGTGGAGCTGCTGTACGGGGCGACCGAACTGCCCGCGTACGACCCGGAGGCCGACGGCGGGGCCGGGGCCTGGTCGGTGGTGTCCAACGGGTTGACCCCGACGTACGGGCCGGCCGGGTTCGGCAACCCGTACAACAACTACACCTGGAAGATGGCGGTGGCCGGGGGGAAGCTCTTCGTCGGCACCATGGACTGGAGCTACCTGGCCAAGGAGCTGGGCCAGGCCACGGCGCAGGAGCTGGACCTGTCCCCGGCGATCGGCGACGCGATGGCCGTCGCGCCGCAGGTGGCCGCCGCGCGGACCGGCCCCCGGGTACCCCCTGCGGTGTACGGCGGTGACCTGTACGCCTTCCCCGGGCCGGGTAGACCGGCGCGGACGGTCAGCGACTCCGGGGTGGGCAACCACCTCAACTACGGGGTCCGCAACATGGTCGTCGACGGGGCCACCCTGTACCTGGGGATGGCGAACCCGATGAACCTGCGCACCGACCCGAACGACGACGTCCCCGAGGGCGGGTGGGAGCTGATCCGCCTGTTCAGCGCCGGCACCTGACCCCCGTCGCCGGTGGGGGGGGGGGGGCGGCCCCCCCCCCCCGGCGGGGCCATGCGCCGTCTGGGCCCGGGGGGGCCGTGGGTGGCAAGAGTGTTTGGGCGA
>NZ_JBEPEQ010000190.1:0-5907 GCF_040300925.1 Micromonospora sp. NPDC000207 | reverse complement strand
CGGCCATCTGGGTGTGCAGGATCAGGCCCGCGAGGGGACCGTCCGCCCCGCTCAGGCGACGGCCGTGGCGAAGGTGCTGCGACACGCGGGCTAACGGCCACGCCGCCTGGTTGATGTCGGTCGGCCGATGGACCGTGTGGGTACGCCACCACCGGCGATGCACCTGCGTGGTCAACATCCCGGCACACCGCATCCGCTCGGCCACCCGCTCGTATGCGGCGTCGGCCAGGTAGTACAACCACTCCCGGACGCTGTACCCGGGCTCGACGGCCAGCCGCTCCAACACCACATGCAGCAGGGCATCCTGCGGTGCCGTCGTGTCCCGCACCCGCACCCGCCCACCGACGACCGTGATCCGGCCGATCGTGTGCAGCTCGATCAGCAACGCCGCGGCCAGGCCATGGGAGAGAGCGGACCCGAACAGACGGGGCCGCCCGTAGTCGGTGTGGGAGATGAAGAAGAAATCGTCGGCGAGCCGCGACACCGCCGCCGTACCGACCACGGTTGGCGGCCCCATTGCCGTCGAGCACAGGTGTCGGGGCTCGTGCCGCTCACCAGCGGCCGGATAGTGGGTCACCTCACCGGTCCTCTCTCACTCGGAACACACGGGTAGGGGATTCGTAGTTCGTCCAGCAGGAGCCGACCGCCGCGATGGTGGGACAACTCGCGGACCGCCCAACGGCGTTGCTCGCAGGTCGAGGCACGGCATCCGAGACAGGACCGGCCGTTCAGATGGGAGCGAAGCGTGCGGCGAGCGGCATCGAACCGGTCCAGCCGGTGGGCGCTCTCGTCGAGCCGGGTCACCGGCCCGCAACCGCACCCCGAGCCATCGGCAACGCCCGCAGGTCGACCTCCGCCACCACCGGCAGGTGATCACTCGCCGCCCTCGACACCTCGTTGTCGACCACCGCGACACCCCGCACCGCCTGCAACACCGTCCTGGTCGCGTGGATCATGTCGATCCGCCGACGGACCCCCCGCACGCTGTACGGACACGTAGGCCAATGACCCGTCGTCGCCGCCCACGGAGCACGGACAGCGGCCACGACGTCGTGCAGACCACCGGCCTCCCACACCTCCGCCGGACGCCGATCCGCCCGATG
Source organism: Micromonospora sp. NPDC000207 (assembly GCF_040300925.1). Lineage (NCBI taxonomy): Bacteria > Bacillati > Actinomycetota > Actinomycetes > Micromonosporales > Micromonosporaceae > Micromonospora > Micromonospora sp. NPDC000207. The sequence continues at coordinate 4,804 of NZ_JBEPEQ010000190.1, read as the reverse complement.
ACTCGTCCCCGGATGCGTGACCTCCCGACACTGATGCACCAGATCCGGCCACCACGGCTGACCCGTATACGGATCCCGGTCATAGAAGTCCCCGTTGACACGAGCGGCACCGACGGAGTTCATGTCGGAGCCGACCAGGGTCGCCGCGTTCGGTCCGGTCACCGCAGCCAAAGCGACCTCGGCCTGATCAATCCGCCGATGCCGACCGAACGCCGGCGCGTGATACGACGCGAACGTCAACGGACGACCACTCATCTGGAAGGCCAGGCGGACCAGCGACCCGTACCCCACACCCCGCCACCCACCGTGGTGATGCACCGCCGGACTGAACGCCCGAAACGACGACGGCAAGGCGACGAGCCCGTCGCGCCACAACAGAGCCACATGAACGGTGTTGTCCCCTACCGCCACCGCGTGCACGTCCCGACCATCAACCTTCCTCACCACACTGGTCAGACCGGTCCGCTCCCCCAACTCGGCCACCAACCGATCAACCCGACCCGGCGCACACTTCAACTCCTGCACCGCAATCACATCCGGGTCGATCGCCTTGATCGTCTCGAAAACACGCCGCTGCCGGTCGGCCTCCTGAACACTGTTCGCGCTCAACGTCAGATCGAGCATGTTGTACGTCGCAAAACGCAATCGCATGAAATTACCTTCTGCATTCGAAGGATCGCAGTGGGCGGGAGTCCCGTGACTGCGCGGGCATCCGAACAGTCATCGAGGTTGCAATCGACAAACCCCATAGGATACAAGTAGGCATTTCTAAACCCCCCGACGCCGTCGCCAATCTCATTGAACGAATTTTTCCCGATAGACAGCATCTGACGGTTGCCGCCGTTCTCAACGAGAATCCGATAACGAAAATCTTCGCTCGGATTCGGTCGTCAGTCGAGCCGGTGATGCGGACAGTGCAAGCTGTCCGTATTCCGCCAAGCGCGAAGCGGGCTGCTGTCGAAGTCCGCAGGAGGGACTCTCTTGCCGCGAGCGGAGCGCTGGTGGGCGAGCGTAGAGTCGAAGTCGTGCACGCCAACTCCCGCCAGCCCGCAGACGGGATCCTTCGACCTTCCAGTGGTAGACCCGAGGCGAATGTCGGCGCTCCTCTCGTCACAGGGCCTACCACCCCGACGATCGGTTTGCTCGAGGAGGCGGATGTGGATGCGGCGAGGAAAGCCGCCTCGATCTCCTCAGCAGATGCGGTGCGCGCGTCCGTCAGTTTCGACCAGCTTCGCAACTACGGCGACTCCTTGTACTGGCTCGAAACTCGGCCCGACAGTGGCGGAGAAGCGATGCTGGTGCGATGGACTCCCGCTGAAGGGGTACGTGACGCTGGCCCCACCGCCTTCCGCATCGGCAGTCCCGTGCACGCCTACGGTGGCGGTTGCTACGCCGTCGTCAACCGGGAGTTGTGGTGCGTCGACGACCGTGGTCTGTATCGGCGTCCTCGGGACGGCGGTGGCGACCTCGAGTTGGTCGACTCCGGTGCGGTCGGGGGGTTGGTTGCCGGCACGGGCGAGGTCCTGGGCGTCCGGGAGACCGACCAGGGCGACGAGTTGGTGGCGGTGGAGTGCGCGGAATCGCCACAGGTGCGGGTGCTCGCCGCGTCGGCGGGATTCTTCGGTACGCCGCAGCCCGGTCCGGGTTTCTTGGCCTGGTCGTCGTGGCGTGTGGATGACATGCCGTGGGATGCCTGCGAGGTGTGGGTGGCGGCCTACGAGCCCGGTGGGCGGCTGACCGACCGGCGACGGGTGGCGGGTGGACCGGGTGAGTCTGCGATCGAACCGCGGTGGGGGCCTGACGGGGCGCTCTACTTCGTGTCGGACCGTGGCGGCTGGTGGAACCTCTTCCGCTGGAACGGCCAGGAGGTCCAGGCGGTGATCCCGCTGGCGGCGGAGTGCGCGGCGGAGCCGTGGGAGCTGGGTTACTCGTCGTACGGATTCCTCGACGACGGGCGGATCGCGGTCGTGGTTCAGGAGGGGCCACGCCACCGCCTGGTCCTCATCGACGCAGTGGGAACGGCCGTACCGGTCGCGCTTCCGTACACCTCCATAAAGCCGTATGTGGTGGTCGACGGTCAGACAGTCGCTCTGATCGCCGCGTCGCCGACGGCGGCATCGCAGGTCGTGCTCGTCCACCTGGGGGCAGGTGAACCGCGGGTGGAGGTGGTCGCCCGGTCAGAGCCCTACCGCCTCATCAGCGCGGCCGTGTCGACCCCGACCGAGCTGCGGGTCCAGGTGGAGGAAGACCGGCAGGTGACGGCGTTGCTGTATCCACCGACAGGTGCCGCGTCGGGGTGGCGGGCTCCTCTGATCGTCCGGGCGCATCCCGGGCCGACCGCCTCCTGCCTGCTACGTCTGGACTGGCAGACCCAGTTCTTCACCAGCCGGGGCTTCGCCGTCGTCGACGTCGACTATCTCGGCAGCACCGGATACGGCCGACCGTTCCGCCAGGCCCTGTACGGCCGGTGGGGGTGGGACGACGTGCACGACTGCCGAGCGGTGGCCGAGCACCTCCTCGCCACCGGACAAGCGGTCCCCGGTCAGGTGTTCATCCGTGGTGCCAGCGCCGGCGGATACACAGCCCTCCACGCTGTGGCGCAGGACGGTCCGTTCGCCGCTGCCACAGCCGTCTCGGCGATCGTCGACCCCGACCGGTGGGCGGCTACCGTGCCCCGTTTCCAGCGCGCCCACGCCCACCGTCTCCGCGGCGGGGCGGGCCGGGTACCGGCCGAGGTGATCCACCGACCGGTACTGCTCATCCACGGCACCAACGACACCGTCGCCACCGCGACCGACGTCCAGAACCTCGCCGCGCAGCTGACGGACCGCGACCAGCCCGGGAGACTGCTGCTGCTCGACAGCGTCGGCCACTACGTCGCCACGTCCCACAGGGCGAGGGAGGCACTCGATGCCGAGCTGAACCACTACCGCTCAGTCATCGGCGAGGGCAAGCAGCACCGCGACGACTACACGGCCGCCAACGGCAGTTGATGCCGTATGTAGTCGCTGAGCTCGCGAACCTCCGGCTCACCTCGAAAAGGATCGAGGTCGACCTGAACGTCGACGATGCGTTCGAGACAACGGTGGGAGGTGGTCCGGGCAGCCTGGTCGACCGCCTTCCGCGCAGCCACACAGGCTTCCTCGAGGTGACCGGCAGCCGCCAACGAAGATGCCAGCAACGCCGTGTCGATGGCCAGTCGGCGAACATGTGACGGACTCAGCGAAGTGAGAGCTTCGTCTAGATGCCGCTGGGTCTGTGGTGCCTGCCCAAGGTCGTGGAAGCAGTGGGCCAACTCGTCGGCGAGGTAGGCCCAGGTGAAGTATCGAAGCCAACTCGGCTCCTCTTCGGGCCGGCTGCGAGTGAGCTGCTTCTCGGCCACCGTCAGGTGAGCGACAGCGTCTGCCTCATGTCCCAGGCGGGCATGGGCGCGGGCGACTACGGCATGCAGCGCCGCTCGCGTGGCCGGGGTCGCCTGGCTCTCACACCCGGTCAGTGCGGCGATGGCCATTCGCAGGCTCACCTCGGGATGATTGCAGTGCAGCGCCAGGTGACCGATGTTGACAGCAAGAAGGTAGCCGCCGTAGCAACGGTCGCCGGCGGTCTGGGCCAACCGTAGGGCGCGCAGGTAGCGGCGTTGCGCAAGACCGTACGCGCCCGTGTCGACCGCTTGGTAGCCACAGAGTTCGAAGAACCCCGCCGCAAGCGTCTTCAGATGGCGGTCGATCGGCTCGGAAGCAGGTACACCTGCTAGCAGCCGGTTGAGTTCACCTTCGATGTACTGCTGCACCTGTGCGTGGATGCGGCCAGCACCATGAGTGTGATCCATCTGTCGGAAGACAGTAAGTGTGTTCTCCGCCGCTGCGAGCTCGTCCTCGGTGACCCGGTTTGCGGCCCTGAATCGACTCGGGGGGCTGTCCCCGCTTCGGGAGGCGTTGAGCCAGTCAAGCGCTGCACTGTCGAGTACCCCTGGTTGGAAGGGGACTCGCTTGACCAGGTCACTGTGTTGGTTCGTTTTGTTCGGTGCAGCAAGCGAGGAAGTGGCCAGGGGCACCGGAACGACCGTGGGCGGGTTGGCCGGTGTACTGCGCTCGAGGCTCCGCCTCGTCTCCAGTAGGGGCAGCAGCCGCATCAGGGCACCGTCCGCTGACAGCGCTTCGTCGCAGGCTTGCACGAACTGAAGAGATGGAAACCGATCAGCTGTCTCCACCCGTCGCACGAGATCGGGGCTGAAGCGGATCAAGGCACCCAACCGCGCCTGGGAGAGACTCGCCTGTTCCCGCAGACGCCGCAGCTCAAAGCCGAAAAAGTGGCGCTCGGACGCGGCCGGCTCGAGTTTCCGCGGGGTCTGCCCCATGGCGAAGCCTCCTCAAGAGTTCGACCGTCGGTATCGAGCAGCGTAGACCTGCTCCCGGGTCCCTCGTTGTATAGCAACCACAGGCGGGGTGGGCCACGGAGTGACCCGCCGCTGCCGTTGGCTTTCTCGAATGCGGACAGATGCTTCGTCCGCATGTTCACCATTCACTTTGCTGGCCTGTCGGATGAGGGTGGAGATCAGGCACTCACCGAGTGTCGGATCCGCTCCGGTTCCGACCAGACCGGCAGGTAGCAGTGGACCCATCGCTGCTTGACCCACTGCGAACGCTGACCTGAACGATGGGCCGTCGGGACTGCCCCCGGTTTGCTTGACTCCTGATTTGTGAGGATGCGTTCCTCGCTGGAAGGATGTCTGTCATGCCGAAAGCGTTTCCGCCGGAGTTCCGTCGTGACGTGGTCGCGGTCGCCCGTAAGGGCGAGGTGCCGT
>NZ_JBEPEQ010000189.1:0-6314 GCF_040300925.1 Micromonospora sp. NPDC000207 | reverse complement strand
GGTCAACGCCGCCCTGGACATCCACCATGATGATCCGGCGTTCGGCTACCGGTTCATCGCCGACGAACTCCCCGCCCACGGCATCACCGCCGGCCCGAACCGGGTCGCCCGGTTGTGCTCACAGCAGCGCATCTGGTCGGTCTTCGCCAAACGCAAGGGCCTGACCAGACGGGCCGGTCCCAGTCCCTTCGGGCGCACAAGATCATCAGAAGCCTGACCTGCCGATACGGTGGTCAGGCTTCTGGCTTTCTCTGTCCCTTGTGGTCGGTTGGGTGCTCGGATGGTGCTCGTGCGACGAGCATCCCTCGCGTCCGGTCCGATCCGGGTTGTTGTGATGAGTGCGGGCCTTGGCCAGGGCGGCGAGGTGACCGGTGTGGTGCCCGCTCGGCCTCCTCCAGCACAACGTCCTCGACCGGCGGACATGGCGGCCCCTGCCCCCTCGTCACCCACCGACTGCTCCGGCGGTGCAACGAAAACGTCTGCTGGTTCCGTTCTACCTCCGTATCGGTAGTTCTCCGGAGGGTGTCAGATGCGAGTGAAGAGACTTCTTGTCGGCGTGGTGACGTTCGCTGCCGTGCTGGTGGCGGGCGCTCCGGCCGCCGCCGTCAGTGGGGGTGAACGGGCTGCGCCCGGTGAGTTCCCGTGGATGGTCCGGATCCTGCCGGTGGGTTGTGGCGGAACCCTCATTCATCCGCAACTGGTGCTCACCGCCCAACACTGCGTCGACGAGCAGCCGGGCGACAGCTTCACCGTGGTCTCCGGCACCGTCGACCTCAAACACCCCCGCCGGACGACCACCAGATCCACCGCCCACGTCGGCGGAGCCGAGTGGTGGAACGGAGCGGACTGGGCGGTGGTCAAGCTGGAACGGCCGCTGAACCTGCCCACCCTGCGGCTCGCCACCGCGCCCCGGCAGCTGCAGACGATGACGGTGACCGGCTGGGGGACGAAGAAGGCAGGTGGCCCCCAGGAACGCTTCCTCCGCAAGGTGGAGCTGCCGTTCCTGCCGGACGCGCAGTGCTTCGACGATCCCTGGTGGGTCGAGCACCCCGAGTACCCGAGGTCGACGATCTGCGCGAAGTCGGTGGACCAGAAGAGCCACTGCCCCGGTGACTCCGGTGGACCGGCCCTGCGCCGGCTCCCCAGGGGCGGCTGGGAACAGGTCGGCATCGTGAGCGCCGGCTCGGACTGTGACTGGGACGCCGGCGAGGAGCCGACCCCCAACTACACCGACGTCGCCTACTTCAGCCAGGGCATCCAGGGTGCCATCGACCAACTGCTCTCCAGCAGCAGCTGATCACCACCTCGACCGTGGTGGCCTGACCGTCCGACGAGTATCCCTCAGGGCCGGTCAGGTCAGGTCGGGGAGCAGACGTCGTTGCGCCATGCCCAGGCGGCGATCTCCACGCGGTTGCGGGCGGCGAGTTTGCGCTGCACGTTGGCCAGATGGGTCTTGACAGTCGACAGCGTGACGTAGAGCCGTCCGGCGATCTCGTCGTTGGTGTGGCCGTGCGCCACCAGTCGGACGACTGCGAGTTCGCGTTCGGTGAGCGGCTCCGTGGGGGGCGACTCCACCGTCTCCTGCTCGGTGTCGCGGCGGGGGGCGAGGTGGGAGAGGAGGCGTACGGTCACCGCCGGCGAGATCAGCGAGGTGCCCTCGGCGGCTGCGCGTACCGCCTCCACCAGCAGGTTGGGCGAGGTGTCCTTGAGGAGGAACCCGCAGGCGCCGTTGCGCAGCGCCCGGTACACGTACTCGTCGAGGTCGAAGGTGGTGACGATGAGGACGTTGAGCGGGTTCCGGACGGTCGGGCCGGCCAGGAGCCGGGTCGCTTCGAGACCGTCGAGTTTCGGCATCCGGATGTCGAGCAGGCACACGTCGGGGCGGAGGCGGCGGGCCTGGTCGACGGCGGCCTCGCCGTCCGCCGCCTCGGCCACCACCTGGATGTCCGGCTGGGTGCCGAGGATCATGCGGAAGGCCGTACGGATCATGTCCTGATCGTCGGCGAGCAGGATCCGGATCGTCATCGGCTCTCCTCGACTGCTGCTCCGGTCGCCGACCGACGTAGCGCCGACCGACGTAGCGCCGACCGCCATCCACCTGTCGTGGAAGGGTCGGTGACGGGCAGGGCCGCGGTGACCTGCCACCCCGATTCGACAGGCCCGGCCGAGAGTTCGCCTCCGGCGGCGCGTACCCGCTCGCTGAGCCCGGTCAGGCCGAAGCCGCCGGCCGGCAGGGGCGACTCGGTGGGTGTTCCGTCGTTGCGGATCGACACCTCGGCCAGGTCGGGCCGGTCGGGGTGGATCCGGAGACGGATGTCGATCCGGGTGGTCCCGCTGTTGTGACGCAGCACGTTGGTCAGCGCCTCCAGCACCGTGTGGTGCGCGGCGTCGAGGCTGGCCGGGGGCCACTGGAGGCCGGAGAGCGCCTCGTCGACCGAGACCGTGGGCGTGGGGTGTCCGGGCGTCAGGGTGCCGACGACCTCGGTCAGCATCTCGTCGAGGTCGGCGTGGGCGGTCGCGGTAGCTGGTGTCTCGTCGCGCAGGATGCCGACGAGTGTACGCATCGAGGTGAGGGCCTGGCCGCCGGCCTGTTCGACGCCGGCCAGCAGGGTGTCCAGGTCCTCGGGCGACGGGGCGGTTCCCGCGCCGGTGACGAACCGGATGGCGCGGGTCTGCGCGACGATGGCTGTCACGTGGTGGGCGACGTAGTCGTGCAGGTCGCGGGCGTGGTCCATGCGTTCCGCCTGCCGGGCCAGCCGGTCCAGGTCGGCCCGACGGCGCTCCAGCAGGCGCAGGTACAGGCCGAGCAGTGCCAGGAACAGCACCCAGGCGGTCAGTACGGCGGCTACCAGGCTGCCGTCCTGTGCCATCGTCGGCGCGTTGACCGGGTGGAACAGGACCCGGGTCGGCAGCAGCCCGATCGCGAGGACCGTCAGGGCGGCCGGGGCCGCCGCGTACCGGATCGGGTGTTGCATGACCAGTCGGATCATCGCCACCGAGAGCACTACGAACTCCACGATGCCGAACGTGTGCTCCGGACGCAGCGCCGGCACGAGCCCGAAGGTGGCCGAGACCGCGAGGGACACCGACGCGGCCACGGCGACCGCGACCGGGCGGGCCTCGGCCAGCAGCAACACGGCGACCGCGAGGAGCCCGCTGACGATCATGGCGAGCTTGGCGGGAAGGGTGGGGCCGTCCAACCCCTCGACGACGACGAGGGCCGCCGCCACGACGGCGAGCAGGCCCACCATCACCCGCTGCCACCGGGGTCCCGGAAAAATAATCAGCACGGAAGGCCACGGTACGACACCGGCACGTGGGCGGCGTAGTTCTTTCGGCCGAACCCCCGCAGTGCCGCTCGGCAACTCGGCCGAGGTGGATCACCGTCCCGCCGTCGCACCATCGAAGCCGTACGGAATCGACGAACGGAGAAGATCGTGGCGACGACAGTGCAGGCTGAAGGTCTGCGAGTGAGAACAGGCCGATACCTGGCCGTCGACGGCGTGGACCTGGATCTGGGCACCGGTGTCCATGGACTGCTCGGCCCGAACGGCGCCGGCAAGACCACACTGATCCGAGCCCTGGCGACAGTCCTGCGCCCCCACGACGGTCGGCTCCGGTTGCTCGGGCAGCCGATGGACGGGCGACCCGACCTGCGGGCGGTACGGCGAGCCCTGGGCTACCTGCCCCAGGAGTTCGGCTACTACCCGCGGTTCACGGTGTCCGAGTTCGTCGAGTACATGGCGTGGACCAAGGACGTGCCCTCCGGCGAGCGTCGCCGTGCCGTACGGAACGCGATCGAGCGGGTGGGTCTGGTCGACCGGGCGGACTCACCGATGAAGGCCCTCTCCGGTGGCATGCTGCGGCGGGCCGGCATCGCACAGGCGATCGTCAACGGGCCGGAGTTGCTGCTGCTCGACGAGCCGACTGTGGGCCTCGACCCGCAGCAGCGGCTCGACTTCCGGGCGATGCTGCGTGACCTCGGCGAACGCTCCTGCGTCGTGGTGTCGACCCACCTGGTCGAGGACGTGGCGGCGGCGTGTACGAGCGTGGTGCTGGCCGACGCCGGCCGGATCGTGTTCCACGGGACGCCGGACGCCATCGCGGCGGCCGGTGGTCCCGGCGACGCCGGGGACAGCCCGATCGAGCGCGGCTACTCGGCGCTGATCACGCGGCACCGTGCCGGACTGGGGGTGGCGTCGTGACCCGCATCCTCCGGATCGAACTGCGCCGTTGCGGCGCACTTCTCACAGGGGCGGCGACGGCCGCGGTCGGCGTGGCGGGGCTCTACGTCCTCGCGCTCACCGGGCAGACCGACCTGTGGGACCAGCAGTGGAACCTGCTCGCCGTCTTCCAGCGCATCATGCTGGTGATCCTCTGGCCGCTGGCGCTGGCCGGCGGTGCCTGGCAGGCCGGCCGGGACCGGCGCAACCGGATCGAGGAGCTGCTCGGCACCACACCGGCTCCCCGATGGCGGCGGATGCAACCGTCCGCAGTGGTCACCGCTGCGTGCCTCGTCGGCGGGTACCTGGTCGTGCTGGTCGCCGGGGCACCGAAGGTCGCTGTCGCCGCCGGCTATCTGGGCAGCGGTTGGCTGCTGGTGGCGCTCGTCGGCGCACTGACACTTGTCGCTGCGGGTTGGCTCGGCCTCGGCGTGGGCAGGCTGCTCCCGCACCCGTACACCCCTGCCGTGGCGGGAGTGGGCAGCCTCGCCGCACTTCTCGCGGCGATCGAGGTGACCAGGCCCAGCGAGGTCACGGACCCCGGGGCGGCCCTCCTGCTGCCCTTCTTCACCAACACGATCTCCGAGTTCGAGATGGTCGCCGGCTCCGTCAGCGCGGGCCAGGCCTGGTGGTTCGGCGGGTTGGCCGCCGGGGGACTGGTGCTCTACCTCGCGAGGAACCCGCTGGTACGACTGCTCGCCGTGGTTCCGCCGGCACTGGGGCTGGTGCTCGCCGCTCCGATGCTGACCGTACCCCTGGAGAAGGCCTTCCCCGTCGACCCGGCCGCGGTGGCCGAGGTCTGCACCACCGACGACGGTCCCCGGGTCTGTGTCACGGCAGCCCACAGCCGGCAGCTCCCCGCTCTCGTCGCACCGGCCCGGGACGCGCTACGCCTGCTCGAGAAGCTGCCGGACCCGCCGGTCTCGGTGCACGAGGTGGTGCCGAACTCGGATCGTGCACAGCCGGCGACCGAGGCGTGGGTGGACAGCGGCAACCTCGGGTTGACCCGCGACCCCGCCGACGTGACAGCCCGCATCCTGGCCGGGGCCGGTACCCCGATGTGCGTCCGCGCCGACGACGACGCGTACCTCGACGTGCTGCGCGCCCGGTCCGTGGCGGCGGCCTGGCTCTACGGGAGCTATCCGGTGCCCGGTCAGACCCTCTTCGGGGACGAGCAGGCCGTCCGCGACGGGATGTGGGAGACGTTCACCGCGCTGCCGGCCGACGAGCAGGTACGCCGGGTCGCAGCGGTCCGCGCCGCCGGCCTGACCTGCGGTGACCAGGCCGCCGCCCTCGGCATCGGAGCCGACGGATGACGCCCCTGCTCCTGTTCCTGCGTTCCCGTGAGGTGCCGCGTGGGCTGCTCTACGCGGTGCCGGCCATGGCCCTGATCGCCTGGTTCGGTGCCGCTCAGGACGACCCGAGGCACGCCGTCACTTCCGCCGCCCTCGCCCTGGCACTGGGCGTGGCAATGCTCGGCAACGGGCTCGGCGGGCCGGATACCACACTGGACGCGACGGCGGCGATCCGCTGGACGCCCCGCCGCGCGCTGCACCTGGTCGCGATGACGGTGGTCGCCGGCACCGTGGTGACAGTCGTGACGACGGCCCCGGTCGGCGTCGTCCTGCGTGACGCGGCGGGTTTCACCGGGCTCGCCGCCCTGGCCGCGACGCTGTTCGGCCGGCGACTGGCCTGGACCCTGCCGGTCGTGACGGGCTGCGTGTCCGCCGGTGTCCCAGCGGTGCCGGAGCCGTTCGCGTTGTACCTGGTCACCTGGGCGGGCCAACCGTCTGACAGCGTGGCGGCGATGACGACGGCCGGGGTCTTCGCCGTCACCGGTGCCGCCGCCTACGTCATGCGCGGCCCCCGGGTCGACTGATCAGCCCTCCCGCCATGAGGGCCCGGGGGGAGAACAGTGGCGGCCGGGCCGTGTGGCCCGGAGGAACAACGGTGGCGACCGGGCCGCACGGCCCGGGGAAAACAGAGGCGGGGGGGGGGCCCGGGCCCGGCCCCCCCCGCCCGGGGGGGGGAGCCGCAGCCCGGCGGGGGGGGGGGGGCGCCGCGCGGTAGGGAGAGGGGGGGGGTGGGGAA
>NZ_JBEPEQ010000188.1:0-6418 GCF_040300925.1 Micromonospora sp. NPDC000207 | reverse complement strand
ACGGCACCTCGCCCTTACGGGCGACCGCGACCACGTCACGACGGAACTCCGGCGGAAACGCTTTCGGCATGACAGACATCCTTCCAGCGAGGAACACATCCTCACAAATTAGGAGTCAATCAAACCGGGGGCAGTCCCCAGCGGCTCAATTCACGGTTGAGTTCTTCGCCTCATCAAGCGCCACCTCCGAGCGACAACTACGACTGCAATCAGCACGCCCGGAAAGGCTCCGAACCCCACCATGGGAAAGACCGAACCATAAATCAGATTCCCCAGAGGGCCACGGATATCAGGCACCCCTGAAACAAAATATCCGCTGCTCGAGTCGCCTTCACAGACCAGCGTGAGAAGTTGGTCAGTTGGGGAGTAGAAGGTCCCGACGAGCATGGTGACAATGCTGTCGTTGTTGTCGGTGAACCGCACCGAGGTTGAACGGAGCGGTAAGTTGCCTCCATCCTCGTCTGCAAGTCTGCAGTCGTCGACTGTAACGCCAACGTAGCTGTGTGCATAGATGGCGCTAGAGCCAGACTGGACACTCACTCTTGTCGCCTGGCCACTTTCGATATTAACTGCACCTTCGGAGTAAAACCGAACCGTGGAAAGCTCTGCTCCGATACGGACAAACTCAGGAACGACCGTTACTCCCACGAGACCAACGACGACGGCCAGCAACAGTCGCCGACCAATCGAGCCGGGACGGGGCGCCGGTAGCACCTCGCTTGGAGTTTCCTCGCTTTGAGGCTGCTCTATAAGAAGCTCTAGCACAATGGCCAATACCGCAGCAGACAAGGCCGTTGCCCAGCTTCCGATTCCGCCACGTGCGCCAATCGGAATGACGTAAGAGTAGACGAATTCGTTAGTCGCGAGCACAAGAGCGCCAGCCGCTACGGCCGCCGCCATCGCCGGGAGCACGTGAACGAATTTCGAGTGGATTCCGCGCACGCAGGGAGCACGTAGAGCGTAGGCCAACCCCAGCGCGGACCCTGTTGCCACCGCGAGCACAGTCGCCGCAGTCGTCAATTCAGTCAGCTCAGGCCGGTAGCCCTCGTAGCTAGCGGCATCGACCATTACGAGGGTGACAATCAATCCAAAAGGGGTCCAGCAGACCGTGACGGCGAACGCCATCAGCAACCAGGGCAGGCGAGCCATCGAACGATCCTAGCTTACAACGCATCGAAACAGGCAACATGAACCTCTCATGTTGGTTCGCGTACGTGGCCTTACGAAGCCTGCCAATACGGTTCACGGCGCACTGCTTCGCTGGTCGCGACGGTGCTCGCCTGGGCTTTTGCCTGTCGGAGGCTCAAGGCAGCCTTCACCAGGATCTACGACTCTCCGAGCGCTGGACGTTGATTGACCGACAGCCTCCTACCCACACTCTAGATCGGTCGAGGGGCCAGCCCTTCGGGTCGATCCACCAGCTAGCTAACGCTCCCCTGTCGATCTGGTCGGTTTTCCGGAGATGCCTCGGCGGACCGAAACTGGCGCCGCACCCGACTGAGGGTGCTACAGACTCCATCCCGAAGCGACACCCTCGACATGAGCGACAAATGCGCCGAAAGGGTGAGAGCGATCGTGGAGGGTCGGCGCATCGAGGTCAGATCAAGCATCCATGCGGGATGAGATCCACGCCCGCCAGCACGCCTACCAGGCACTACAGAGATCCACTGAGCCTGCCCTGATTCTGGGTGGAGAACATCTCGCGCTTTTGACTTGACCATCATCAATGCCTGTGCGTAGTGTGGATCTCACATTGAGTTACGGCATGCATTGCGGAGTAGACGCCCATTGCCCGACAGAAATAATTCACGACTCTGCGGCTCCACAACCCTCGATGACCCGAGCCTGCAGACCACTGAGTTTCATCGACGAAATTTCGTCAGTCAGTCCTCCGATCCTGCACACCCGAGCCTTTCGTTTCTCAGGCTCATATTTGATATCGGCCAACCAGAGCAGCTCAAGACCTATTGAAGGAGAAGTATGCGCCGACTCAAAGCCAAGGGAAGACTTCGGAGACTTTTCGTTGCTCCTTTCGCCGCCACAGTCCTGATTGCCACCATCTTTTCGGTTCCTGCGCACGCAGTCACAGACAGCAGCCTGGAAGCAGGTGCTGACTTCTCGATTGAGAAGGCAGAGGTTTCCGTTCGACCTCCCGTTGGCGAAAAATCCAAAGAGCCCGCTGCGCAAAGACAGAGCCGGAAGAACAGATGGGCCGACGAAATTCCTACTCGCCCCAAGGCGTCAGCGACGAAAAGTGTCAACGAATACTGGGCGCTTCAGATGAACCTTTGCAGTAGCGGCATCGCGGGCTGCTGGAACGGCGTGAACGCAGTAATCGAGGCTGGAGACCTGATCTATTATCTGGGTCCAGACCTCGTCACACTCAACGAGGTCTGCTACTCAGACGTGGATGGCTGGCTCTGGGACTCGTTCATGTATGCGTGGGCCGGCGACATGACCTACATGTCTTTCTCGCCGGCTTGGAATGCCGAGCAACAGAGCAACTACCAGTGCCTCGAAGGTCGCGGGAGCTACGGGAACGCAGTTATCGGCCGATTTCCCCCCGGCGAGGACCAAGGCTTTGTTGCATATACCGGACGCTACACAGTCCAGGACGCAAGTAATGAAAAGCGCTCTTTCGGATGCGTCTACGCTGTAGATCTGCATCTCGCCTGCGTTACTCACCTTTCAGCGCTCAGTAAAACGATCGCCATGACCCAATGCAACTCACTGATGACGAGCGTAGTGCCTCAAATTCTCTCTCTCGAGAACTTTTCGGGCCGCACGATAGTCAATGGCGATCTCAATCTCAAGTACAACACGTCAGATCCCCAAAACGTGCAGAACTGCGTTCCGTCCGGCTACAGTCGCAAGGGAGACGGAGACGTACAACACACAATCTATTCCAATGATTACGGATTCTTGAATACCGAGTCATTCGGCATCCCTTCAGACAAGCTTGCGTGGCTGGTTCGGCTTGATGCACCCTAGGAATGAGTTGAACACGTTTCTCGCAGCGAGCAACTAGCCGCAACCCCAAGGCATGGAAATTTTGTTCAAGCATGGTGCGCAATTGATGCGCACCATGCTTCATGTCGGCGCGACGCCATCCATCCATCCATTCAGGTGATCGGATCGGACTCCGGGGGCCGAAGGGTCTGTAGGGAGCGCGACGGTGGCAGATGGGCGTGAGGCAGGACGGTGGTGACAGCGGCGCAGGGCGCAACGGTGACCTTCGACGGTGCCAGCAAGGTCGACCGGTACTTCTGTCGAAGGTTCGGTCACCCTGTCACAGGGCAGGTCAACCCACCTGTACTCGAACCGCTCCCAGCGATGCAGGGTGACGCGTCAGCCTCCCGCTACGTCACCGGCGGCTGTCCAGCAGGACGAGCGCCAGGATGAGGACGAGCAGCGTCACCGTACCGCCGAATGTCACCCCCGCCGACGTGATCGCCTCAGTTAACTGAGCGCTGTCCGCGTAGCCGATGATGCCCGCCGTACCCGCGACTATCAGGCTCAGCAAACCCTCTCGTTGTCGGCGGAGCCTGCTCCGAGCGTCCTCTTCTTAAGTATCTGCCGCTCGTCGTTGCGGCTTTCGCCGGGCGCGGTGGCCGGGCGCAGCTGGACGGGGTGGTCGCGGCTTTGCGCCACTCTGCGGTGTTGCGATCCTCGCCCGGCGCGGTGGTCGGGCGCAGCTCCTAGATCAACCCTAGGACGCGAACCGCAGGTACATGCCACAACCTTGCGGCCATCAACCACACCATCACCCCGAGTCAGCTCCAACCTCTCCACGCCCACCCGGCCGCACACCTGCGCCCGTCGCACACACCCGCACTCATCACAACAACCCTGGACCGCGCCGGACGCGAGGGACGCTCGTCGCACGAGCACCATCCGAGCACCCAACCGACCACAAGGGACAGAGAAAACCAGAAGCCTGACCACCGTATCGGCAGGTCAGGCTTCTGATGATCTTGTGCGCCCGAAGGGACTCGAACCCCTAACCTTCTGATCCGTAGTGAGAGGTATCGATGGATAGAGTGCCGGCTTAATCTTCTCCAGCCCCGTCCGAGTCAATCCGCCCACATAGTTGCAGGTACAGCACGCACACGCTAAACGTGAATCAGTTCGGTAGCCCGGAGACACGCACTCAATCCGGGTCAGTCCAACCCCGCTTGACCAGTTCCCCGACATCCGAGCACCCACCGAGCACCCACGAGCAACACCGGGGCTCACGCCCGGACCGGTCGAACCAGCCAGGGCCGTCAAAAGACGCAGCACATGATTACTCCCTGCCCCTACCGTCCGCCCTCTGCCTTCGCAGCTGCGCCCGCCACCGTCGTGGCTGTGAGCCCCCAAACCTCCAACCTCGGACGCCCTACTGCAGAAACACCGTGCAAGAGAGATCGTAATACCGCAGTTCGCGAAGCACCTTCCCACTCACATCGGGGTGTTCCTATCTGAGAGGCAATCCGACCCTTGGCCCCGCCTCCCCGCGTGTGGGGTGGGAACTAGCCAGAATGATCACGCCCCGGAACGCGGTGGCGCGGTGTGGGCAGCCAGAAGCGGCGTCGCTTGAATAGCGTGCGTACGCCGCCCCAGGCTCCCCCGAAGGTCAGCACGTCCACGCTGGTCAGCGCTTCGCTGATGCCATGGAGCGAGCGACGGTGAGGTCCCACCTCTCGGCAAGGATCCTGCACTGATCATGACCCTCCAGCCTGGACGCTTTGCGGTTGCGAACACTCCTGCGGCGGATTCCATAAAACCGCAGGTCACGCGACCCCAAGCCGCGTCTTGCCACCCACACAGGAACTAGTCAGGGCGATTCTCATGGAAGGTTCGTGAAGCAGGATGCCTGCTCTCAAGAGATCATACCGAGCCTTACAGCTCACCGCAAGCGACCAGAGCATCACTTGCGGTGACATCTCTCGATCACTAGCATCGAAGCTCGTCAGCATGGAGGAAATCGGCGTGACCGGCCTTCCTCCACCTTGCCATCTGATGGAGGGTTAATGGGATCCACCCGCAATTCGTTGCTACCCCGCAACCTGGGTAAGCGAATCGCGCAGGCCGCTGTGCTGGGCCTGCTCACTGCCAGCGCCACCGGCATGATGGCCACCAACTCCGCGTTCGCGGCTGGCTCGTCGAGCAAGACCTTCAACTGTTATACGCAGTGGTGGACCACGGCTTGGGCGCAGAAGTGCGACGCACCGGGTGCACAGTACGCCGGGACCTACATCTCGGGTATCGCCTGCTCGGCGCAAACAGACAAGAGCTTCGACAGGGTTCGACCCCAGGGCAGCACGACCACCGTCCCCGGCACCGACTGCACGTTCGGTGCGAGCAATGGCTGGCTCAACTACATCTGATTTTCGAGTATCGTCTGGTGGAGGAGCTGCAGTTGGAACTGCAGCTCCTCCACCAAACGCTTGCAACGTGAAAGAGTTTCCGAATGAGCGTGGTTCTCGACGCCGTTGCCCAGGGCTATGGCACCTCGACCGTCATCGACAGGCTCAGCGCCACTCTCCAACCGGGGGTGACCGCCCTGTTGGGGCCGAACGGAGCAGGTAAGACCACTCTTCTCCGCACCCTGGCGACCGTGCTGCCGCCGAAGAACGGGCGGATCCGGATCGACGGGGTCGAGGTCTCCGGGGAGCGTTCCGCGCGGCAGGTCCGGGACCGCATCGGATACCTGCCGCAGGACTTCGGTTTCGACCCCCGGATGACGGTCGCCGATTTCGTCACCTACGCGGCCTGGATGCGCGGGGTGCCCTCGTCCCGGTGGCGGGATTCGGTGGAGGAAGCGCTGGTGATGGTGGACCTGACCGACCGGCGGCGGTCGAGGATGAAGAGCCTCTCCGGTGGTATGCGTAGACGGGCCGGGATCGCCTGGGCGATCGTGGGACGCCCCCGCCTGGTGTTGCTGGACGAGCCGACGGTGGGTCTCGACCCTCGCCAGCGGCTCCAGTTCCGGAAGATCATCTCAGGGCTCGACGACACCGTCGTGGTGCTCAGCACCCACCTCATCGACGACGTCGGCGCGATCTGCGACCGGGTCATCGTCATGCACGGCGGGTCGACCCAGTTCGACGGCACGGTCACCGAGTTGGAGGCCCTGAGCCGGGACGACCTGCCCGGCCACTCCAAGCTGGAACGGGCGTACATGAACCTGCTACCCGAGGGCGAGCAGCAGCTGTGAAGGGCTTCTGGCTGCACCTGCGGAACTCCCCCATCCGCTGGGCCCTACCCGTTCTCGTCTTGCTCGACCTGGCGGTGATCTTCCTCCGGACCCGCCACTGGATGGGGGTCTGGCCAGAGACCGGAGCTGCGGCCGAGGGTCCCGAGGAGGAAGGCGGGCACCTGGGCCGCAGCTCCGGTCTCTGGCCAGACCCCCATCCAGTGGCGGGTCCGGAGGAAG
>NZ_JBEPEQ010000187.1:0-6577 GCF_040300925.1 Micromonospora sp. NPDC000207 | reverse complement strand
TGGCCGTCCCCACCGTCCAACCGCACCGCGGCCAACCGGTCCAGCGGGCCGCTCGCGGCGACACCCTGGTCACTGCCGCCGCTGCCGGACGGGTCGGTCCCGTCGGTGCGGGACAGGTCGGTTCCGCCGCTGCCGGACGGGTTGGTTCCGCCGCTGCCGGACGGGTCGATCCCGTGGCTGCCGGAGGGGTCGGTCCCGGCGTCCGGCGACGGGTCGGGCAGGCCGCTGGCCTGTGGGGCCACCAACAGCAGGGTGACAGGCAGGTCGGCGTGGAACGCCGCGCTGACCACCGAGGCGGCCGCCTCACAGACCGACTCGAACGACTCCACGACCCCGTCCACCACCCCCGGGTGGGCCGCCTCCCGGTTGTCCACCACCACCACGAGGCGCGGCAGACTGGTGTCCACGTTCTCCCGCACCATCAGCTCACCGACCCGGGCGCTGGTACGCCAGTGCACCCGACGCAACTCGTCACCGACCACGTACTCCCGCAACGAGTCGAAGGTGATCGACCCATGCGGTACGGCGTCGACCCGACCGTCCAGGCTCCGCCCCACCCCCGTCGGCGTCGCCGACAACCGATGGATCCGGGGATGCACCCACACCGGCACCGTCCCCCCGTACGGGCGGGCCAACTCCACCAGGCCCAGCGGATCCCGCCGGGTCACCCGCAACGGGCCGACCGGCACCACCCCCCGACGCAGCGTCGGCACGTCGTAGCGCACCTGCGTGTCCCGGCCCGGCCGCAACCGCAGCAGCGGCACCGCGACCGTCCGACCCCCACACCGGTCCTCCGCGACGAGACTCGTCGAACGGAGCCGCCCGGCGTTGCGGACCGTCAGGACCATCGAGGCCGGATCCCCCCGGGCCACCCGGTCCGGGTCGGCCCGCCGCGACACCGCCAACCGGGGCCGCCACACGGCGGTGACCAGCGCATACCCGACCGCCAGGGCGGCGACCGCACCGAGCACTGTCAACTCCGGGTACCCGAACCAGAACCCGGCCGCGAGGAACCCGACACCGACGGCGAGCAGCCCGGCACCCCGGGCGGTGACGCCCACGCCGCCGGTCAGCCGGTCGCCGAGGCGGACTGCCCCGACGGCAGGGGCACCGGCACCGAGGCCAGCGCCTGACGCAGCACCTCCGCCGGGCTGACCCCGCGTACCTGCGCCTCCGGGGTGAGCAGCAGCCGATGGGCGAAGACCGGCTCCACGAGGGCCTTCAGGTCCTCCGGCATGATCCAACCCCGACCGTCGATCAGCGCGTACGCACACGCCGCCCGGGTCAACGCGATCACCCCGCGAGGGCTCACCCCCACCCGGACGTGCTGGTGGGTGCGGGTCGCCGCGGCCAGCCGCACCGCGTACCCGTAGAGGGGTTCGGCGATGTGGACCCGGCGGGCCATCCGGACCATCTCCCCGACGGTGGCCGTGTCGGTCAGCGCGGTCAACGCCTCCGGGGAGCGGACAGTCGCCCCCCGCAGCACCTCCACCTCCACCGCCTCGTCCGGGTAACCCACCGACAACTTGACCAGGAACCGGTCCAGCTGCGCCTCCGGCAGCCGGTACGTGCCGTCCATCTCCACCGGATTCTGGGTGGCGACCACCAGGAACGGCTGCGGCACCGGATGACGAATCCCGTCTACGGTGACCGTCCGCTCCTCCATCACCTCCAGCAGCGCCGACTGGGTCTTCGGCGACGCCCTGTTGATCTCGTCGGCGATGACGATGTTGGCGAACACCGGACCCGGATGGAACTCGAACCCCCGCGTCGCCTGGTTGAAGATGGTCACCCCCACCACGTCCGAGGGGAGCAGGTCGGGGGTGAACTGGATCCGCCGCCACTGACCCTGCACCGTGGCGGCCACCGCCCGGGCGAGAGTCGTCTTCCCGACCCCCGGAACGTCCTCCAACAGGACGTGGCCCTGGGCGAAGAGCGCGGTCAGGGCCAGCCGGACCACCTGCGGCTTGCCCAGCACCACCGAGTTGATGTTCTCCGCCAACCGGGCGGCCAGGGCGGCGAAGCCCTGCACCTCCTGCTGGCCGAGCGGCTCAGTCGCGTTCACTGTGGGGTCCGGCTCCTCGGATGGTCGGTCAGCAGGTCGGCAAACTGTTGATCTCGTCGCCGCCCTCGAGGTTCAGCCAGGCCCACGGGATGTAGTTCTTCCCCTCGAACTCGACCTGCACCCACCAGGTGCTGCGCTTCTCGTCGTTGTAGATGTAGGCGTAGACCTCCTCGCCCCGACGCTTGCAGTACGCCTCCAGCCGCCGACCGGGCTTCGCCCAGCCCACCTGCCGGTCGTTGTCCTGCCGGGGCACCGAGAAGATCTCGTTGCCGTTACGCCCGTCCCGATCCCGGTCGCAGTAGGTCGCCTCGTCACCCGAGGCACCGTTCACGCAGGTCGCCACCCCGAACATCGCCTCCGTGGACACCCGACGGGTCGCGGTACCCTCCCCGGCCGCGTTCCTCGCCGTCACCGTCAACGGGTACGCCGTACCCGGGGCCAGGTTCGGCACCGTCAACCGGGAACACGACCCCGACACCGTCGGCTCACCAGGCGTACCCACCGAACACGTCGCCTCCCCGCCCCCGGCGTCCACGGTCACCGACACCGTCACCGAGGTCGCAGTCACCGACGACCCCGTCACCGTCACCCGGGGCGCAGCCACCGTCCGGGCCGAACCGGTCACCGCCGGACCCTCCCCGGCCTCGTTGACAGCCGTCACCGACACCGTGACGTCCTGCCCGTCACCGAGCCCCTCCACGGTCGCCCGGGTGTCTGTCACCTCACTACGACGACCCCCCACCTCCACCCGGTACGCGGTCACCGGACGACCGTTCGCCACCGCCTCCGACCAACGCACCGACACGGTCCCCGGCCGATCCGCCACCGTCGCCGCCGACAGGTCACCAGGCGCGCCCGGAACGGCGAACGGCACCACCGTGTTACTCACCGGCGACGCCTTCGACCCCGCACCCGCCTCGGTCACCGCCACCACCGTGAACGCGTACTGGGTGCCGTACTCCAACTCACCAGCCCGCACCACGAGCTCGGTCCCCGTCGCCTCACCCACCGGCGCGTTCGCCCCCGCCGACGTGGCAGTCACCGCATACCGGGCGACCGTGTTGCCCTGCCCGTCCGCCGCCGGCCACGTCACCACCACCGTCCCGTCCGGGCGTTCCGACGCGGTCACGCTCTCCGGCGCGTCCGGCACCTCGGCCGTCGGGGTCACAGGGTTCGTACGGCGAACCGGACCCTCACCCCTCGCGTTCACCGCGTGTACCGAGAACCGGTACTCCTGTCCGTTCGTCAGCCCGGTGACCTCCACCGCCCGCTGATTCGCACCCACCTCCTGACGCTGACCGGCGCCCTCCACCACGTACCGCATGATCTGCGCCCCGTTGGCGGCAGCCGGACGCCACGTCACCCGCGCCCGACCGTCCCCGGCGGCAGCCGTGACGTCACGCGGCGGCCCCGGCGCACTCACCTTCGGCTTCGGCGGCGGGGGAGGCGGCGGCGGAGGCTCCTGCGGCGGATCCGCGCCCAGCACGTCACTGGCGTACTTGTCGACGTCACGAACCTCGTGCCGGTCGTTGACCACCCGAGCCCGCGCCGACTGCGGGGCGTTGATGAACAGATGGTTCTCCCGAACCTCCAACTCCAACGGCCCGGCCATCCCCTTACCACCCCGGATGGTGTCGACCACCTGCCCCGACGCGTCGAACGAATAGATCGTCCGGGTCGCCTCGTCGGCCGTGTAGAACCGGTCCGCCCACGCCACAGTCGGACTCAGCCGATCACCCCGGCCCGGAACGGAGAACGTCCGCACCCGCTCACCGTCGACCACGTGGACCTGCCGCTCCCCGGGCACCGTCACCGGGATCCGCGCCCCCGTCGTCCGAGGCGGCAGATGACCCACCCCGGTCAACCCCAACGGCGTACGCGTCACCACCCCGTCCCGGACCGCCACCAGATCACCACGGGTCCGGTCCAACACCGCCACCCCGTCGTCCAACGTCGACAACACCAACTCGTGGTGGCCGTCCGCCACGTCGTACGTCGCGACCTGTTTCGGACTCAACCCCGCCCCCGACGGCCCCGGACTCTCCGGCAGATCCGCCGCCGTGACCGCCGACACCGTCCCCTCACTCGGCACCCCCACCCACAACCGCCCCGCCCCGTCGAACACCCCACCGGTGATCCCCGGCGGATACCGCACCGGCTCACCCACCGGCACCAACGACCGAGGATCGAGCTGCCGCACCACACCCTGCACCGCATCCACCACGAACGCCGCGTCCCCGTCCAACGCCACACTCACCCCGAGCCCCGGCGTCGTCCGCGTCGTCGCCATGATCTGCAACGTGGCCAGGTTCAACGAACTCACCTGACCGGTGTCCAGATCCCGCAGAATGAGCTGCTTGTCGGTCTGCACCACCTGCATCGAATGCCGCCGCGCCCCCGGGATCTCCACCCGGGTGTCCACCCGCGCCGTCACCCCGTTGACCCGGGCCATCTCACTACGCGCCGAACTCCACAACCAGGACGAGGCGTCATAGTTCGCCGCCGCGTTGTCCGCCGCCCCGAGCCCGAGCACCGTCAACCCCATCGCCGCCAGCAGGGCGGACACCGTACCGATGGTGACCAGGCCACCAGGTATCCGACGACCCCGCCGGGAACGCGTGGCACCGCCGTCGCCGGCATCCTCGATAGTGGCCACAGCCGGGTGCCTCCCCGTCTCGTCGGTCACGGCAGGTAGGCCCTGTGACAGCGGCCGGACCAGCCCGGAGCCGGGTGACATCATATGGGTCCTCAGAGGACGGCGGAACCCGCACCGTCAGCATCGGTCATACCCAGCGTGCACACCACAGACGAACCTCGTCACCGCATCAGCGGCTCGGGCTGCCCGCCCGCTGTGTGCCGGCACGGGACAGATCGGCACCGACCTCGTCCCGGCGTCAGCGGCTCGGGGTGGCCCGTCCCCGATCTGTGCACACCTGACCGGAGGTGGCGAACACGTCGGTCGAGTAGACGGCCAGCACCGTGAAGCAGTAGTCGAGCCGTGAGTTCAACCCGTTCAGGGTGTAGGTGGTCTCACCCGGGGCGACAGTGGCCATCACCCCCAGCGCCCGCCCGGCCCGACCCCCGGCCACCATGAACGGCACCGTACCGTCCGTCGGATCCGACCAGGTGATCGTGATGGTGGTCGCGTCGTCACGCAGCTCCAGGTCCTCCGGGGGCGCGCTGCTGGGCGTCGGATCAACAGCCGGGGGAGCGGAGCCCCCTTCGGGCCGCGACCCGGAATCCCCGCCGATCAGCATCACCCCGGCCACCCCACCCGCCATGGCGACCGCTACCACCACCCCGGCGACCACCACCGCCGTCCACCCCCGTCGCCCCACCCCGCCCGCCGGGGACCCGGTCACCCGGGAGGCCGCCGGTGGGACATCACTGGATCGGGGAACCGCAGGTAAGGCACCGGTGGGTTGGGGCTGAGCCGGTGGGGCATCGCCGGGTCGGGTCGCCGCAGGTAGGGCGCCGGTGGAGTGGGGCTGAGCCGGTGGGGCATCGTCGGGTCGGGTCGCCGCAGGTGGGACACCGGTGGGTCGGGGCTCAGCCGGTGGGGCATCGCCCGGTCGGGTCGCCGCAGGTGGGACATCGGTGCGGAAGGGCGCAGGTGAGGTGCCGGTGGATCGGGGGACCGCAGGTGAGGTGCCGCCGGGGCCGGGGCCGGGGTCGGCCGGAAGGGCGTCGGTGGGGCTCGGGCCGGGCGGTGGGGCAGCGGCGGGACCGAGGTCGGCCGGTGGGGCACCAGTGAGGCCGGGGTCGGCCGGTGGGGCGTCGGTGGGGCCGGGGTCGGTTGGCCGGGCACCGGATAGGCGGGCGTCGGGTCCGGCAGGAATCCCGGACGGATGACCCGACGCACCCTCCCGAACCGGCTCGTCCCACCGCAGCGGGTCGATCTGCCGGACGTGCACGGTCGGCTCGTCCACCGGGTCCGTCCCGAGCGACGGGTACGCCGACTCCGGCCCGTACCCCGGAAACTGGTCCGGCGGGCGGACCGGCGGTGCGTCCCGGCCGGAACCATCCGAAGGCGCCACCGGCGTCGGTGGTTCCGTCGACACCGGCGTGGGCGGCTGAGCCGGGACGGGCGGCCCCGACGTCCCGGACGAGACCACCGGAGCGGGCGGTCGCATCTGCGGAGTCGGCACCACCGGCGCGGGCGGCCCCGTCGGTGGAGTCGGGACCACCGACGTGGGTGGCTCCGTCGCCGCAAAGGGAAGCACCGGCGCGGGTTGCCCTGTCGGCGTGGACGGCCGCGCCGGTATGGGCGCTCCCAGCGGCGTGGGCTGCCCCGTCGGCGTGGGGGGAGTGGGCTGATGGGGCAGCACCCGGCGTGGCACCGGGATCGGCGCGGGACGCCCCTGTCCGACGTCTGCCGCCGACACTGGACCCGGCGGCCCGGGGGAGAAGGTCTGCCCGGCCCCCGTACCCGGAAGCATGGCCGCCGCGATACGCAGACGGTAGCGTGCAGGCCGACTCGGGTCGGGACCGACTGCCCGGGTGGACATCCAG
>NZ_JBEPEQ010000186.1:0-6701 GCF_040300925.1 Micromonospora sp. NPDC000207 | reverse complement strand
GGCTCGGGCACCTCGGCGGCGAGGACGGTCGCCGCCGCACCCGCTCCCTCGTGCGCGTCGACCAGGGCGCCGACGGTCTCCGGTCGGAGCAGCGGGACGTCCCCGTTGATCACGACCACGGTGCCGGCATCCTCCGGGATCGCCTCCAGGGCGATCCGGACCGCGTGTCCGGTGCCGAGCTGCTGCTCCTGGAGCACCGCCGTGGCGGTGGGGGCCACCTCGGTCAGGTGGGACCGGACCTGGTCGGCCTCGTGGCCGACCACGACCACGGTCCGGTCGGCGGTCAACGGCGCGGCGGCGGTGAGCACGTGCCCGAGGAGGGTACGGCCGAGCAGCGGGTGCAGGACCTTGGGCAGGGCCGACTTCATCCGCTTGCCCTCACCGGCGGCGAGCACGACGACGGTACGGGACTGGGGCTGGGGCACGACGTGGCTCCCGTCGGGACGGCGGACAGTCTCGCCGCCACTCTAACCAGACGACGGCGACCGATCAGCCGAAGCTCCCGGGAGAGGACTCGAACCCCTACAATCAGGACCAAAACCTGACGTCCTGCCATTAGACGACCCGGGAAGGTCGAGGTCGGACAGAGCACTGGCCAACCGGACCCGTACACCTTAGCGCTTCATTGTCGCCACGCCATCCGCCAAGCCCTTCATGGTCCCCTCGATCTTCCAGTAGAGCTCGCGGGAATTGGGCACCTCCACGACGAGGCAGCCGTGATAGTCCTCACCGAGGTTGTGGCGTTTGGTGGTCGGCTTGTGCCGCTTCAGAGTCGTCGGCTGGAAGGCGTCCGGTGCCACTCCCACCCGCTCCGCCCACCACCGCACCGCAGCAGCGGAATCGGCGGTCTCGTGGATGCTCACCCGGTAGCGCAGCGCCTCTCGGGAGGATCCCATCACCTCGACGAATCGAATGAAGAGGTCGATGAGCCCTGGGTCGCTGTTGACGAATCGAACCCGGCAGTCGTTGGGCCGCCACGGCTTGGCCTTCGTCCCTTCGGCCCAGTAGATCGCCGCCCCGACGAGGACGAGGTCACGGTGATTCAGCTGCTCCACGGCATCCGCACCGGCCGCGATCGTGGCGGCTCGCGCTTCGTCCCTGACCCGACGATGCTCTCCCCACTGTGCATCGGTCATGACCTTGGAGTGGGCTTTCCGCCTGGCTCGCTCGGTCTCCTCGTCCCGGTCGAGCGGGAGGTGGGCCACCCAGGCGTGGGCCGTCGACTTGCTGACCCCCAGGCGGGTCGCGATCTCCGGGACCGTGCATCCGTCGGCGCGCAGCGCCTCCGCCTCGGCACGGAGGTCGTCGCGGGCGTTGGGGCGGCGGGTCCAGGCGGGTGGGGCGACCCCGCGCAGGAGTTCCTGGACCCGGTTGCGGCCGAGGCCGGTCCGGGCGCGGATCTGCCGCACGGAGAGCTGTTCCTCGGTACGGAGTCGACGGACCTCTGCGGCGACGGGATCGACCATGGTCGACAGGCTAGGAGAACCGTACGACGTTCTCGTTGTCAGCGGGGGTGACTCTTCGCAGTGGTCTTGGGCTTCCTCGGTTACGGTGACGTAGGCGTAACCAACTGCTCGTCCTCCCTCCTGACAGTGAGGTGCCCATGCCGACAGTCGTCGTGGAACCGTCGGCCGGTGGCCCCACCGCGATCACCGAGGGGACCCGGCCCCGGAGCAGTCTGATCATCCTCTGGGTGTTCGTGACGACTCCGTTCGTCGCGCTCCTGGCGGCGGTGCCGGTGGCCTGGGGCGGCTGGCTGGGCTGGCCAGATCTGATCATCGCCCTGGTCTGGTACGTGGTGACCGGGCTCGGGGTCACAGTCGGCTTCCACAGGCACTTCACCCACGCCTCGTTCAAGGCGGGGCGGTGGCTGCGGGTGGCGTTGGCGGTCGCCGGGTCGCTGGCGATCCAGGGGCAGATCATCCAGTGGGTGGCCGACCACCGGCGGCACCACGCCTTCTCCGACCTCGACGGCGACCCGCACTCTCCGTGGCGGTTCGGGGCGAGCGCCGGCGGCCTGGCCCGGGGTCTGCTGCACGCCCACGTGGGCTGGTTCTTCGGTAGGGAGTTGTCGAACCGTCGGCGGTTCGCGCCGGACCTGCTCGCCGACCGGGACATCAGCCGGGTGGACCGGCTCTTCCCGGTCCTGGTGGCGGTCTCGCTGCTCGGCCCGGCCCTGACCGGGGCGTTGGTGACCTGGTCCTGGCAGGGGGCGTTGACGGCGTTCTTCTGGGCCGGGCTGGTCCGGGTCGGGTTGCTGCACCACGTGACCTGGGCGATCAACTCGGTGTGCCACGTCTACGGCGAGCGGCCGTTCGCGCTGCGGCAGGGGGACCGGGCGGCGAACTTCTGGCCGCTGGCGATCCTGTCGTTCGGGGAGAGTTGGCACAACCTGCACCACGCCGATCCGACCTGCGCCCGGCACGGTGTCCTGCGTGGACAGTTCGACATCTCCGCGCGGGTGATCTGGCTCTTCGAGCGGGTCGGTGTGGCCCGTGACGTCCGGTGGCCGAAGCCGGAGCGGATCGCGGCCCGTCGAGCCCGGACTGGCCCGGAGTCGATCGCGTCCCGTCAGGGCTGAACGCGGCCGGAGGGCTGAACGCGGCCGGAGGGCTCAACGCCGACGGGCCGAACGGGGTCGGCGGGTCGAACGGGGCCGATCGGCGCGGCGACACCTGGCAGGATGGCCGGGTGGCAGAGCGAGGCGGGCACGGTACGGAGGGCGGGTCGGAGCCGGGTGGTGCGGCGGCGGTGCGGCGGCGGGCGGTGGCGAAACCCCCCTCGCGGGTACGCATGTCGGCTGCCCAGCGCCGGGAGCAGCTGATCGCCACCGGACGGCAGCTCTTCGCCGAGCGGGGTTTCGACGCCACCTCGATAGAGGAGGTGGCGGCGCGGGCCAAGGTCTCCAAACCGGTGGTGTACGAGCACTTCGGCGGCAAGGAGGGGCTCTACGCGGTGGTGGTGGACCGGGAGGTCCGGGCACTGCTGGACCGGATCACCACGGCGCTGACGGCGGGTCATCCCCGGGAGTTGCTGGAGCAGGCGGCGTTGGCGCTGCTCGGGTACATCGAGGAGGAGACCAGCGGCTTCCGGGTGCTGGTCCGGGAGTCGCCGTTGATGTCGGCGGCGGGGAACTTCAGCAGTGTGATGAACGACGTCGCGCACCAGGTGGAGCACATTCTCGGTGCCGAGTTCAAGAGCCGGGGGTACGACCCGAAGCTTGCCGAGCTGTACTCGCAGGCGCTCGTCGGGATGGTGGCGTTGACCGGCCGGTGGTGGTTGGAGGTGCGGGAGCCGCGTAAGGAGACGGTGGCCGCGCACCTTGTCAACATGGCCTGGAACGGGTTGTCCCACCTGGAGGCCGACCCGGGCCTGATCACCAACCGGGCCTGACCACGGGCCGGGCCGGGGCACCAGGGCCGGGTCACCAGGGCCGGGGCGGGCACCAAGACCGGGCGGGCACCAAGACCGGGGCGGGCACCAGGGCCGGGGCTGACCGATGTCGGTCAGTGGCCTTCGGCGACGGGGTGGTTGCGGCGCTGCCGTTGCTCCTCGGCGTGTTCGGGCGTACCGATCTTGTCGTAGAGGCCGGTGGCGAGCAGGAGCAGCCCGAACAGCAGCGAGACGACGACAGTGGACATGGAGAAGTTGAGGAAGTTGGCGCTGGTCTGGAGCACCGACATCATCGCCAGCCCGGTGACCATGAAGACGGCCCCGGCGGTCAGGTTCATGTAGTGGCCGAGGTTGCCCCGGCGGGACGCGCCGATGATCAGGACGATTCCGAAGATCACCGAGACCAGGGCGAACGCGAGGTTGGTGCGGAGTCCGAGGACCCAGGTGCTGTTGCGGGCGAACAGCGGTTCACCCAAGGTGACCACGATCCCGACGACGCCGAACAGCAGGATGTAGGCCCCGACCAGGCCGGCGAAGATCCGGTAGAGGGTGCGCGCCGGGTGGTTCACCGGGATGTGCGCCACGATCGCTCCTTCGCTCGCCGCTGACCTGTGCGTCCGAATTGTCGCCCAGGTGGGGGTCGGCTGTCCGGCGATCGGGGTGTGTCTGCGTACCGGGGAATGCGGACGGGGGCGGGAAGGGTGGTCGCCCACCTCTCCCGCCCCCGCCGGGTCGCAGACCGCGTTCAGAGGACCAGGCGGGCCTTCTGCCAGGCGTCGCGCTCCTCGTCGGTGCCGACCTTGCCGTACATGCTGACCATCAGCAGGACGATCGACAGGGTCATCACGACCACGCTGCTGGTGACGCTCCAGTTGAAGATGTTCGCGTCGGTGCGGATGAAGGCCAGCCCGGCGAGGCCGACCACCATCAGGCTGTACGCGACGACGGCGTTGATCAGCACGTCACGGTTGCGGCCGAGGACGGTGCCGGCCAGGATTGCCGCCCCGACGAGGATGCTGAACAGGGAGAACCCGAGGTTCGTGCCCTGGCCGAAGACCTTGGTCTCGTCTCGGGCGAACAGCTCGCTCCCGGCGGTGGCGATCACGCCGACGACGCCGAAGACCACGAAGTACAGACCGGTGATCCCGCCGATCGCCCGATAGACCGGCTGCGCGGGGTGGTTGACGGGGGTGTGGGCCATCTCTGAGTCTCCAACGCCGTTCGGGTGCGGGGTCGACGACGATTGTCCCGCA
This sequence comes from Micromonospora sp. NPDC000207, assembly GCF_040300925.1. Classification (NCBI taxonomy): domain Bacteria; kingdom Bacillati; phylum Actinomycetota; class Actinomycetes; order Micromonosporales; family Micromonosporaceae; genus Micromonospora; species Micromonospora sp. NPDC000207. The sequence goes on along the minus strand of NZ_JBEPEQ010000186.1, from coordinate 2,055 downwards.
TGTCGAGGTGTGACGCCGCACACCCCCCGGGCCGCCGACCGGCCGGGGGTGTCCGGTCAGTCGCCGGGGACCTGCTCGGCGAGGGTGAGCCAGGTCTCCTCGACCTGTTCCCGTTCGGCGCGTACCTCCTTGAGCTTGCCGTCGAGTTCGGCGACCTTGGCGTAGTCGGTGGCGTTCGCGGCGAGCTGGTCGAGGAGGGTGGTCTCCTTCTGGTCCAGCTTGCCGATCTGCCGTTCGAGTCGGGTGAGTTCCTTCTTGGCGGTCCGCGCCTCGGCGGCCGACATCCCGGCGCCGACGGGGGCGGCGGTGGTGCCGTCGACCGGTGCCGAGCCGCTGCCGAGGGAGGCGTGGGAGGCGGCCCGGCCGGCGGCGCGGGCGAGGTACTCGTCGATGCCGCCGGGGAGGTGGACCAGGCGACCGTCGCCGAACATCCCGTACGTCACGTCGGTGACCCGTTCGACGAGGTACCGGTCGTGGCTGGCCACCACGATGGTGCCGGGCCAGGAGTCGAGGAGGTCCTCCAGGGCGGCGAGGGTGTCGGTGTCCAGGTCGTTCGTGGGCTCGTCGAACAGGAGCACGTTCGGTTCGGCGGCGAGCAGACGCAGCATCTGCAACCGGCGGCGTTCCCCACCGGAGAGGTCGCTGACCGGGGTCCAGAGGCGGCGGTCGTCGAAGCCGAAGGTCTCGGCGAGTTGGGCGGCGGAGATCTCCCGGTCGCCGAGCTGGACCCGGCGGGCGACCTCCTCGACCGCTTCGAGGACCCGGAGTTCACCGGGGAGTTCGGCGAGTTCCTGGGAGAGGAACGCGGGCCGGACCGTGGATCCGGTGACGAAGGTGCCGCCGTCGGGTCGGGTGATCCCGGCGAGCATCCGCAGCAGGGTGGTCTTCCCGGCCCCGTTGGCACCGAGGATGGCGATCCGGTCACCGGGGCCGACCTGCCAGGTGGTGTCGCGCAGGATCTCCTTCGGCCCGGCGTGCAGGGTGACGTCGGTGAGGTCGTACACCTGCTTGCCGAGTCGGGCGGTGGCGAGCCGCTGCAGGGACATGGTGTCGCGCGGCGGCGGGACGTCGGCGATCAGCGCGTTCGCCGCGTCGATGCGGAACTTCGGCTTGGAGGTCCGGGCGGGTGGTCCCCGCCGCAGCCAGGCGATCTCCTTGCGGAGGAGGTTCTGTCGGCGGGCCTCGGTGGCGGCGGCGACGCGTTCCCGTTCGATCCGGGCCAGGGTCCAGGCGGCGAATCCGCCGTCGTAGGAGCGGACGGTCCGGTCGGCGACCTCCCAGGTGGTGGTGCAGACCTCGTCCAGGAACCACCGGTCGTGGGTGACCACCACCAGGGCGCCCTTGCGGCCGGTGAGGTACCGGGCCAGCCAGTCGACCCCGCTGACGTCGAGGTGGTTGGTGGGCTCGTCGAGGATCAGCAGGTCGGCGTCGCGGACCAGGAGCGCGGCGAGCGCGACCCGTCGGCGTTCGCCGCCGGACATCGGGCCGACGGGCTGGTCGAGGCCGAGGTGGGGCATGCCGAGGCCGTCGAGGATGGCGCGGACCCCGGCGTCACCGGCCCACTCGTGTTCGGCTCCCATCCCCTCGGCCAGCCAGGCGGTGCCCAGCACGACGTCGCGGACTGTGGCGTCGGGGGTCAGGGTCAGGTTCTGCGGGAGCCAGGCCACCCGCAGGTCACGGCGGTGGGTGACCCGGCCGTCGTCGGGTTCCTCGGTCCGGGTGAGCAGCCGCAGCAGCGTCGACTTGCCGGCGCCGTTGAGCCCGACTACCCCGATCCGGTCGGCGTCGTCGAGCCCGAGGGACACGTCGGTGAGCAGCGCACCCGCCGCGCCGTACCCCTTTGACACCCGGTCCAGGTTGACGATGTTCGCCACCCACGTACCTCCCATGATCAAGGCATCCCGGTGCCGGACGGCACGGGACGCCTCGGCCAAGCCTACGCGGAGGGCTCAGTAGAGGATGCGCGCGCCGTGGACCGGTCCGTAGGCGACCCGGGCCTGGCGGCAGACCTCGGCGGCTTCGATCTCGGCGGCGATCCGGTCGGCGTCGGCGGCG
>NZ_JBEPEQ010000185.1:0-6754 GCF_040300925.1 Micromonospora sp. NPDC000207 | reverse complement strand
GACCGGGCGACGACCGGCAGCGCGTCGATCCGGGCCGCCAGGACGGCGGCCAGGTCCCGGGAGAGCAGCCGGCTGCCCAGCGAACCCGGGGCGAGCCGCCACCCGCCGCCGCCGACGGCGGTCAGCGCCCCCCGCTCCATCAGCAGGGTGACCAGTTCGGCCAGGTAGAACGGGTTCCCCTGGGCGGTGGCGAGGAGCCTGTCGGTGTCGGCCTGCGGCAGCTTCCCGCCACCGAGGTAGCTGGTCAGCAGCCGGGCGGCGTCGGCTCCGCGCAGCGGCGGCAACGCGTGCACCTCGGCCTCCGAGACCCGGGTCAACGCCCCGGCGGTACGCACCAGCTCGGGGCGGCCCAGCAGCAGGACCAGCACCGGTCCGGTGAGCCGGGACAGGGTGACCCCGAGCGCCCTGATGGTCTCGGCGGTGGCGTCGTGCAGATCGTCGACCACCACCACCAGGGGAGCCTCGACGGCGAGCCCGCTGAGCAGCTCGGCGACGGCGTTCGGCACCGCCTCCGCGTCGACCGGGGTGCCGCTGGTGGTCCACTCGCCCTGCTCGGTGGGGCTACCGGCGGTCAGCTCGGCGTACCCGAGCAGGGCCAGGATCTGTTCGGTAACGACCGGGGCGGGTTCCGGGCTCAACCGGGCCAGGCGCTGGCCGAGGCGGCGCAGCCGCTCCTCCACGGCCGGTCGGGTCAACGCGGTGGCGGTGTCGCTGGGCAACCCGACGGCCGCCCTGACCAGGTCCGCCAGCGGGGCGAGCCGACGCCGTTCACCGAAGGCGGCGCAGCGCACCGAGAGCACCCGGGCACCGGTGTGCGCGGCGAACCGGCCGGCACCCACGTCGTACCCGGCGGCCAGGCGTTCCACCTCGGCGGAGAAGCGGGACTTGCCGATCCCCGCCTCGGCGGTCATCAGCAGCACCCGGGGTTCCCCCCGGTCGATCACCTCGGCGAGCCGTCCGGCGACCCGACCCACCTCGGTCTCCCGCCCCACGAACGGCGCCTCGTCGCCCAGCCCGGACCGGGTCCCCGGGGCGTCGAGCAGACCCAACAGCTCGTACGCCTCGACCGGTTCCCGCTTGCCCTTGAGCCGCAGCGGTCGCAGGGCCCGCCAGGAGGCCACGTGCCGGGTCGCGGCGGCGGTACGCCCACCGGCGTACACCGCGCCGACGGCGGCGGCGTCGGCCAGCCGGGCGGCGGTGTTCACGGTGTCCCCGATGACCGTGTACTCGATGGCGGCCTGGATACCGGCGATCACGTCCCCGGTGTTCAGGCCGACCCGCAGGCCGAGGGGGGCTCCGCCCCCGCGCTCGTCGTCCAGGACCCGCCGGACCGCCCGCTGCATCGACAGCGCGGCCCGGACCGCCCGCTCGGCGTCGTCCTCGTGGGCCACCGGGGCGCCGAAGACCGCCATGATCCCGTCGCCGGTGAGCTTGTCGACGTGCCCGCCGAAGGTCTTGACCGCCCCGGCCAGGGAGGCGAGCACCCGGTCGGTGACAGCGCCGACCCGCTCCGGGTCCAGGTCCTCCGACCAGGAGGTGAAGTCGGACAGGTCCCCGAAGAGCACCGTGACCACCCGGCGCTCGGCGGCGGGCAGCATCGCGGCGGCCGGCAGGGCGGCCCCGCAGTTGTGGCAGAACCGAGCACCCGGTACGGCGACGGTTCCACACACCGGGCAGGTCACGGCTGGTCCAACCGCGCTTCCGAGCCGTCGGACTCCCCGACGGGCACCCCCAGGTACTCCAGCTGGGCCCGGACCGACCACTCGGCCGCCCACCACAGGGCGGGATCCACGTCGGCGTACACCCGGGCGACCACCTCGGTCGGGGTCCGGTCCCCGGCGTCGACAGCGGCCCGGACCTGCGCCAACCGGCCCTGCCGGTGGGCCAGGTAGTAGTCGGCGGCGGCCCCGCAGTCGGCCAGCGCCGGCCCGTGCCCAGGCAACGCGGTGACCCCCCGGTACGTCGCCAGCCGGGCCAGGCTGGCGAGGTAGTCGGCGAGGTTGCCGTCGGGGTGGGCGACGACTGTGGTGCCCCGGCCGAGGATGGTGTCCCCGGTGAGGATCGCCCGGTCACCCTCGTGCTCGACGAGGAGGCAGACCGAGTCGGCGGTGTGTCCCGGAGTGGGGATCGGCTCGACGACGAGCCCGGCCGCCTCCAGCGGCGGCCACGCCCCGGCGGGGTCACCGGCACCGAGCGGCTCGGCGTCGACGGTGTGGGCCGGATCGACAGCTCGTACCGGCACCCCGCCGAGCAGGTCGGAGAGTCGCCGGGAGCCGTCCGTGTGGTCCGGGTGCCCGTGGGTGATCAGCACTGCCGCCACCGGTCCGGCCTCGACGATCCGGGCGAGGTGCGCCTCGTCGAGCGGGCCGGGGTCGACGACCACGGTCTCGGCGCTGCCGGGGGCGCGCAGCAGCCACGTGTTCGTCCCGTCGAGCGTCATCGGGCCCGGGTTCGGCGCCCGTAGCAGCCGTACCCAGGTCGGAAGCTCGTCGGCCGGTGCCGCCACCGGCGCGGTCACATGACCCGTCATGAGTGCGATCGTACGACCCCGGCGGGCGCTCCCCGCGATCTTGGCGTACGGACCTGTGGATCGCGGGGAACGACTGACGATCTCGCGGTACGGGTGGACTCACCCGACCTCGAAGACGACCTCCACCTCGACCGGGGCGTCGAGCGGCAACTCGGCCACCCCGACGGCGCTGCGGGCGTGCCGCCCGGCCTCGCCGAACACGGTGCCGAACAGGTCGGAGGCACCGTTGATCACACCCGGCTGTCCGGTGAAGCCCGGTGCCGAGGCGACGAACCCGGTCACCTTCACCACCTTCACCACGTTCTCCAGCCCGACCAGCGCGTCGACTGCGGCGAGCGCGTTCAGCGCGCACCGCTGGGCGAGTTCCTTGGCCTGCTCGGCGGAGATCCCGCCGCCCACCTTTCCGGTGGCGAGCAGCTTGCCGTCGAGCATGGGCAGCTGCCCGGAGACGTACACGTGCTGCCCGGACTGCACGGCGGGCAGGTAGCTGGCCACCGGGGCGGCCGTCTCGGGGAGCGACAGCCCCAGTTCGGCCAGTTTGGCGAGGGGGCCGCCGTTCACGCCTTGACCCGCTTGAGGTAGGCGACCAGCTGCTCCGGGTTCGGGCCGGGGATCACGGCGACGAGTTCCCAGCCGTCCTCGCCCCAGTTGTCGAGGATCTGCTTGGTCGCGTGGACCAGCAGCGGGACCGTGGCGTATTCCCACTTCTGCATCGGTGAGGGCTCCCTGTACTGGTGTTGACGGTCCGCGACAGCCTACGGTCCCGACGGCGGGCCGGGGGCGGGGCGTTGCTCGGGGGCACCTGGCAGCTCGCCACAGGGTCCGCCGTGGTCGTAGCGCTGGGGGCAGCGGGACCTGTCGGCCAGCAGGAGGTCGCAGAAGACCCGCTGCCTGTTGTTCTGGTCGTCGGTGGTCGAGACGGTGGTCTCGCCGGCGTCCAGTTCGGGCAGGAATCCGAGCGAGACGGCGACCTTCCCGGCGAGGGCGGTCGCGGCGGACAGGTCGGCGACCCGGATCGGGAGGTGGATGACGTACCCCGGCTCCTCCTCGTCCCGGGCCCGGTCGTCGAGCCGGTGCAACGTACGGACCAGCTCCCCCGGGTCGGACAACCGGCGGTACGACCGCTCGTTGAGTGGGGGGCCGTTGACCAGGCCCTCGACCTCTCCGCCGGGGCCGGCCCGCCGGGTCCGGTCACCGAAGGGGACAGGGGAGCGGGGGGTGTCGTCCGCGTCGTGCATCGCAGTGCCTCCCGGCGTCGTCTTCGTCATGCCTTGGCCTCCGGGCCGGACCATCCGTCCGACCCGGCCCCCGCCGTCGGCCCGAAATTAGGGCCGAAGGACCCTGGCTTCAACCGGACGCGCACGATCGATCACCTCAAGTCACATATGCGACACATCCCGAGTCCGGTAACCGATGGCGATCACAAAAGGGGTGTAACACCCCTACGTCCTGCTCAACGGGGCCGAGTCAAACGGACACCCGGCTCACTCCTCTCATCCGGGCATCGACCGTTACCCTTCCTCGGGCGGGTACGGCTCGCCCCGTACGCGCGCTCCGCGCCGCCGCCCCCTCCCGGCGGTGGGCGCTCTCACCCCCGGGAGAGCAAATGACCCAACCGCCGTACGGTGGCCCGGCCGGATCGTCCGGGGGCCCGCGTGAGGTGCCCGCCACCTCCTCCGGTCCACAGCACGCCGCCCCGACCGCGTCGGCCACCCGTCGGGGCACCCGGAACAGACGCGGCGTGACGATCGCCTCCGTGGTCCTGGCCGCGACGGTCCTGCTCTGCGGCGGTGGCGGGGTCACCGCCTTCCTCGCCCTGCGCAACGCCGAGAACGGCGAGGGGGCCACCGAGCCGACCATCGCCGTGGAGAACTTCATGACCGCCGTCTACCGGGACCACGACCCGTCCCGGGCGACCCGGCTGGTCTGCAGCGCCGCCCGGGACGAGAAGAAGATCGCCGCGAAGGTCGCCGAGGTGGAGCGCTACTCGGCCGCCTACGCCGGGCCCCGGTTCCGGTGGAGCTCTCCCAGCGTGGACAACCAGAACGGGGACCGGGCCACCGTCTCCACCACGGTGACCATGACCACCTCCGACGAGAAGGTCGCCGACCAGGACCTGCGGTTCACAGTGGTACGCAAACGCGGCTGGTGGGTCTGCGACGTCAACTGAGCCGATCCCCCCTGTCGGTCGACGGCCTGGGCGGGCGGCCGACCGCACCCGGGAGGACTGGTTAGGCTCGACGGCGTGGGACTCTCGCAGCAGCCGGCCGATCCGGCCCGCCCCGGCTGGCCCGCCCGCCTGCACGTGGTGACCGGAAAGGGTGGCACCGGCAAGACCAGCGTGGCGGCGGCCCTGGCCCTCGGGTTGGCCGCCGGTGGCCACCGCACCCTGCTGGTGGAGGTGGAGGGGCGAGCGGGCATCGCCCAGCTCTTCGGCACCGACCCCCTGCCGTACGCCGAGCGTCACCTGACCGACGCCGCCGACGGCGGGGAGGTACGCGCCCTCGCCGTCGACGCCGAGGAGGCCCTCCTCGAATACCTGGACATGTTCTACAAGCTCGGTGCGGCCGGACGGGCGCTGCGCAAGCTCGGCGCGATCGACTTCGCCACCACCATCGCCCCCGGCCTTCGGGACGTCCTGCTCACCGGAAAGGTGAAGGAGGCCACCACCCGGACCGAGGGGCAACGCCGGGCGTACGACGCCGTGGTCCTGGACGCACCGCCGACCGGACGGATCGGACGGTTCCTGAACGTCACCGCCGAGACCGCCCGACTGGCCAAGGTCGGCCCGATCAAGACCCAGAGCGAGGGGGTCGCCGCCCTGCTGCGCTCCCCGATGACCGCCGTACACGTGGTGACCCTGCTGGAGGAGATGCCGGTCCAGGAGACCGTCGACGCCGTCGCCGAGCTGGCCCAGCTCGGCTTCCCGACCGGGCGGGTGATCGTCAACGCGGCGCGGGCCCCGCTGCCCACCGGGGCGCCGGTCGGCCCGGAGGAGCTGCGCCGGGGGTTGCTCGCCGCCGGTCTCCCGGCCGACCAGGCGACAGTCGCCGGGCTGCACGACGAGGCGCGCGACCAGGCGGCCCGCCGGGAGTTGGAGGACTCCCTCCGCGCCGACCTGGTGGAGTTGGGGCTGCCGATCACCGAGTTGCCCCTGCTCCCGGACGGGGTCGACAGGGCCGGACTGGACACCCTGGCGGCGGCGCTGCTCGCCGCCGATTGACTCACACCTGCCCCGGCACCGGGCGGAGCAGCCCTACGGCCCGATACGCTCGATTGGTGCCTTCCGAAGACGCGGCGCCGCGGCTGGACGTCGACCGGATCCTCGCCGACCCCGGCGTGCGGATCGTGGTCTGCTGCGGTGCCGGTGGGGTCGGCAAGACGACCACCGCCGCCGCGCTCGCGCTGCGTGCGGCGGAGCACCACGGTCGGCGTACTGTGGTGCTCACCATCGACCCGGCCCGTCGGCTGGCCCAGTCGCTGGGCCTGACCGAGCTGGACAACACCCCCCGGCAGGTCAAGGGGATCGACGTGGAGTCCGGCGGGGGCGAACTGCACGCCATGATGCTGGACATGAAGCGGACCTTCGACGACGTGGTCGGGCAGCACACCGACCCGGCGAAGGCCGCCGAGATCTTCGCCAACCCGTTCTACCAGGCCATGAGCTCCACCTTCGCCGGCACCCAGGAGTACATGGCGATGGAGAAGCTGGGCCAGTTGCACGCCCGGGGCGAGTGGGACCTGATCGTGGTGGACACCCCGCCGTCCCGCTCCGCGCTGGACTTCCTCGACGCACCGGCCCGGCTCTCCCGGTTCCTCGACGGGCGCATGCTGCGGCTGCTGTTGGCCCCGGCGCGGACCGGCGGCCGGAGCATGTTCAGCTTCGTCACGGCAGGCTTCGGGATGTTCTCGAAGGTGGTGCAGAAGGTGCTCGGGGCCCAGCTGCTCACCGACCTGTCCGGGTTCGTGGCCGCGCTGGACTCGATGTTCGGTGGCTTCCGGCAGCGGGCCGAGCAGACGTACCGGATCCTGCAGGCCAAGGAGACGGCGTTCCTGCTGGTCGCGGCCCCGGAGCCGGACGCGGTCCGGGAGGCCGCCTATTTCGCGGGCCGGTTGCGTGAGGAGCGGATGCCGCTGGCCGGTCTGGTCCTCAACCGGGTGCACCGGCCGGCGGTGACGACGCCGGGCGCGGCGGAGAGCCTGGCCGCCGCGCAGCGGCTGGCC
>NZ_JBEPEQ010000184.1:0-6784 GCF_040300925.1 Micromonospora sp. NPDC000207 | reverse complement strand
TGGGGGGGGGGGGCGGGCGGCCGCCCGCGCCGGGCGGCGCCGCCGTTGGCCCCCGCCGGCGGCGCGGGGCCGGGGGTGGGGCGGGTGCGTCGCTCCGGGTGGGCCGGTCGGGCCGTCGGCGTCGGGTCCGGCCACGGGCTGCGGGGCGCGCGACGGGGGTCCTGCGTGGGGTCACGCCGGGTCACGGGGGCGAGGAAGGCGGTGGCCTCGTAGAGCGGGTCGTCGTGGCGGCCGTCGCGCTCGTCCCGCCAGTCGTCGTGGCTCACCGGGGCACCGTCGCCGAGCGCAGGGCGGTCGAGTCCTCGAAGGCCGGCACGGTGACCGGGGAGACGGTCTCGCTGTAGCCGAGCTGGTAGTCGTCGACCGCTTCCTTGAACAACCGGACTCCCTTGGAGCCGGCGAGGGCCTGCTGGAGCGCGGCCGGATCGCCGATTGCTACGATCTTGAACGGTGGGGAGTACACCCGGCCGTGTAGCAGCAGGGTGTTACCGACGCAGCGTACCGCGCTGGTGGCCAGCACGCGGACATTCATGATTGACAGGGCCTCGGCACCGCCGGCCCACAGCGCGTTCACCACCGCCTGGACGTCCTGCTGGTGGACGACCAGTTCGTCGTTGCTCACCCCGTCGGGTAGGGCCTGGTCGCCGAGGCGCTGGGCGTCGTTCAGTTCGACGGTCACGCCCATCCCGGTGAGGGCCGTGAAGCCGGCGCTCTGCCGGCTCGCGTCGCTGCGTTCCCGTTGCTCCTTGATCGGGCCGTCCGACTCGCCCAGGGCACCGGTGGTGTTCTCGACGTCGGCCCGGAGCTCCGCGGCCCGCCGCTCGCTCGTCTCGACCTGCTCCCGCCGGTCCTCGATGACCTGCTTGAGCTCGGGGCGGCGGTCCTCCCGCAGGGCGGTGCCACCGGCAGTGGTGGCGGTGGTGGTGAAGAGCAACCCCGCCGCGAGAGCGATCATGGGTACGAAGATCGACCACCCCGGTCGTCGCTGGCGTGGCCGCCGTGGCACCAGCCCGGCGACCGCCCGCCGGAGCACCTTGCGCCAGGAGGCCGCGCCGGAGGTGTACTCCACGTGCGCTCCTTCCCGTGGTCGATCGGTCGGCCCACCCGGAGCCTGTCGATCAGTAGCCGGACCCGAACAGTCCTCCATATTTCGGTCACCGCGTGTGGCGGACCGGCACTATTCGTGGCTTGGGCGGGTTCTGTTGACTACGCTAGCTGTCGAACATTATTGGCCATGGACCGTCGCCCCCGCGCCCGGTTGCCAGGCCGGCCGGGTAGTCATCCCTCAGGAGAGCGTCGTGCCCAAGTCTCAGGTTCGCAAGAAGAAGGTGTACACCCCACCGACGGACGTGCGTCCGACCACGACCACGTCGGCGCGCACCAAGCCTAGCCCCGTGTGGCTGCCCGCCCTGGCGGTCTCCCTCATCGTCTTCGGCATCGCCTGGCTGGTCGTCTACTACCTCTCCGAGCAGGCGTACCCGGTGATGTCCTGGGGCTACTGGAACCTGGCCGTCGGGTTCGGTGCCATGGTCGGGTCCCTGATCGTCCTCTCCCGCTGGCGCTGACCGGGTAGCCCCTGCTCAGCACTTTTGGTCGCCGCCGCCTAAGGTGTCCGCAGGGCGGCGTGGCCCCGAGTGCGAGGAGTCTCACGTTACCGATGGGTAACCTTGCGCGTAGGCTGCACTGCATGACCGAGCGGAGCGAGGTCATCGACCGACAGGTCGGGTCCGCGGGTGCGGCGTGACGCCGGTCACCCGCTGAGCCGTACCTCCGGTCGCCGAGCCGCTCGACAGGCAGCAACCGGGAGGCCAACTCGATGGGCAGCGTCCAGATCGTCACCACGATCCTCGCGGCCGCCATCACCGCCGTTGCGGTGTGGCTTGCGGTACGCGCGGTCATGCAGATGGTGGCCGTCGTCCGGCTGGGTCAGCCGGACCCGTCCCGCTCCACCGACGTGGGCGCCCGCACCAAGGTCATGCTGGCCGAGACCGCCGGCCACACCCGGATGCTCCGGTGGAGCGTGGTGGGAGCCGCGCACTGGTTCGTCATGGTCGGCTTCGTCGTGCTGTCCCTGCTGGTGCTGGAGGCGTACTTCGAGGTCGTCTCGCCCACCGGCGGCCTGCCGCTGGTCGGGGGTTGGGCCCTGTACGGCCTGCTCACCGAGGCGATCGGCATCCTCGGCACGATCAGCATCCTGGTCCTGATCGGCATCCGGGTACGCAACCGGCCGACCCGCACCGGGGGGAAGTCCCGGTTCACCGGGTCCACCATGTGGCAGGGCTACTTCGTCGAGGCGGTGGTCCTCGCCGTCCTGGTGATGGGCTTCGTCATTCGGGGCTTCAAGGTCGCCACCGACCACTTCGCGTACCCGACCTGGGCCACCCCGCTCAGTCACGCAGTCGGCGCGGTCCTGCCCGACTGGGAGAACGGCGTCAGCATCGCCGCCCTGATCAAGATCTCCATCTCGATGACCTGGGTCATCGTGATCGCCCTGAACGTGACGATGGGCGTGGCCTGGCACCGTTTCCTGGCCTTCCCGAACATCTTCTTCAAGCGGGAGCCGGCCGAGGCGAACTCCGGTCTCGGTGCGCTGCGCCCGATGACGAGCCAGGGCAAGCCCCTCGACTTCGAGGAGGCCGACCCCGAGACCGACCAGTTCGGGGTCTCACAGGTGGAGCAGTTCACCTGGAAGGGGCTGCTGGACTTCAGCACCTGCACCGAGTGCGGGCGGTGCCAGTCGCAGTGCCCCGCCTGGAACACCGGCAAGCCGCTCTCGCCCAAGCTGCTGATCCTGAGCCTGCGCGACCACGCGTACGCGAAGGCGCCGTACCTGCTGGCCGGGGGTGGCAAGGACCTCACCGGCGAGGAGAAGGCCACCGCCGCGCAGCTGGCCCACGTGGACGTCCTGGCGCTGGCCGAGGCGGAGAAGCCACTTGTCGGCGACGCCGAGTCCGGTGGGGTCATCGACCCGGACGTGCTCTGGTCCTGCACCACCTGTGGTGCCTGCGTCGAGCAGTGCCCGGTGGACATCGAGCACGTCGACCACATCGTCGACATGCGGCGCTACCAGGTGCTTATCGAGTCGAGTTTCCCGTCCGAGGCCGGCGTGATGCTGCGCAACCTGGAGAACAAGGGCAACCCCTGGGGTGCCCCGCCGAACACCAGGGAGGACTGGACCAAGGGGCTGGACTTCGAGGTGCCCCGGGTCGGGGAGGTCGAGGACTTCGAGTACCTCTTCTGGGTCGGCTGCGCCGGTGCGTTCGAGGACCGGGCCAAGAAGACCACCCGGGCGGTCGCCACGCTGCTGCACGAGGCCGGGGTCTCCTTCGCCATCCTGGGCGAGGGGGAGACCTGTTCCGGCGATCCGGCCCGCCGGATCGGCAACGAGTTCGTCTTCCAGATGCTCGCCCAGCAGAACGTCGAGACGCTCAACGAGGTCTTCGAGGGGCGGGAACCCGCCAAGCGCAAGATCGTCGCGACCTGCCCGCACTGCTTCAACACCCTTGGCAACGAGTACGGCCAGCTCGGCGGCGAGTTCGAGGTGGTCCACCACACGCAGCTCCTGGCCCACCTGGTCGCCGGTGGCAAGCTCACCCCGGTCCAGCCTGTCGACGGCGGGGTCACCTACCACGACCCGTGCTACCTGGGCCGCCACAACCGGGTCTTCGCCCCGCCGCGTGAGGTCCTGGGCAGCGCCATCGGCGGCGGCACGGGCGACGCCGGTCTGATCGAGATGCCGCGCAACAGCGAGCGCTCGTTCTGCTGCGGTGCCGGGGGCGCGCGAATGTGGATGGAGGAGCGGATCGGCAAGCGGATCAACGTGGACCGGGTCGAGGAGGCCATGTCCACCGGGGCGAAGACGGTCGCCGTCGGCTGCCCGTTCTGCTCGACGATGCTCAACGACGGGGTCAACGGCAAGGGGGCCGGAGAAGAGGTCGAGGTGGTCGACGTGGCCAGCGTCCTGCTCCGCTCGGTCCGGCCGGAGTGACCGGAGGGTGACCGACCCCGATATTGATGGGTACCCCTCGATCGTCGAATAGCGGATACCGTTGGTGTGCAAGCGATTGCTTCACCGTAATGGTGAAGATTGTCTTCTTGCCCCGATCGCTTTGCTTCCCTAATGTTGGGCACCGGCCGCTTGTGGGTCGTCTGTCTCGCCCTCCCCTCCTCGCGAGGCGCCCGGCGGCCGGTCGGCAAAGGAGTCGGTGCCGGTGGCGAGCCTGCCCCCTCATCGTCGTGTCCCGAAAACGCCCGCCCGAGTACGCGGCGCGCGACGGGCATTGGCGCGTCTGACAGCCCTGTGTGCTGCCGTGATCGTCGGCGCCGGGATGCTCGCCGTACCGGCGCAGGCGGAGCCCACGGTCGAGGAGATCGAAGCGCAGATCGAAAAGCAGTGGCGCCAGCTGGAACCCACCATCGAGCAGTACAACAAGGTGCGGTCCGAGCTGAGGGTCAACCGCAAGAAGTCCGACGACCTCGCGAAGAAGATCGAGCCGTTGCAGCTCGAAAGCGAGTTGGCGCTGAACCGGATCGGTGAACTCGCCTCCCGGTACTACATCATCGGTCCCTCGTACGAGCTGGGCGCGGTGCTGGTGAACAGCCGCCCCGGGCAGCTCGGCGAACAGCTGACCCTGCTGGACCGGGTGGCCACCGAGCAGCGTCGGCAGATCGAGGACGTCCTGGCCGTTCAGGCCAGGTTCAACACCCAGAAGGAGAAGCTGGACACCCTCGTCACCACCCAGGTCAAGCAGGAGAAGGACCTGGCGAACCGGCGCAAGAAGATCGAGGGTGAGATCAAGACCCTCCGGGCTTCGATGCCGAAGACCACAGTGCAGACCGCCAACTGCCCCACCATCAACGGGGTGGTCAACGCGGCGGCGCGTACCGCCATCCGGACCGCCTGCGCCCAGATCGGCAAGCCGTACGTGTTCGGGTCCACCGGGCCGAACTCCTTCGACTGCTCCGGGCTGACCCAGTACGCGTACCGGGCCGCAGGCATCAGCCTCACCCACTTCACCGGGGCGCAGTGGAACGAGGGCCGGGCGATCCCGCGTAACGAGGCCCGCCCCGGCGATCTGGTCTTCTTCCGCAGCGACCTCAGTCACGTCGGCATCTACCTGGGCAACGACAAGATGGTGCACGCGGCGAGAGCCGGTGTCCCGGTCAACGTCTCCAGCATCAACACGATGCCGGTAGCCGGGTTCCGACGACCCGGCTGACCCTCGGCGTACCTGAGGCCCTCCGTCGTCGACCACCGACGACGGAGGGCCTTCGCGTGTGGCCTCGACGGCGGGTCCTTCGCGCACCGGCCGTCGGCTCCGCGCGTCGGTGACCGGCGTCGTGTGTCGGTCACGCCGCGCCCGAGAGTGAACGAACGTGAGACGGAGTGTCACGTATCGCTCCGTTGCGGATAGGTGGTCGTCTCTCTACGCTGGTGAACCGTCGGTCGGCAGCAGAACCGTCCAACCCGGGCGGTCACGAACGACACCGCCGAGTCGCCCGCACGGGTGATCCGGGAACCCAGGTACGTCGGGGTGAATCCGCAGTCCGCTGCGGTAGGGCGTCCCCTTCCGCCCGAACCCGTCAGCTGACCCGGTAGGCGGTTCCGTCGAAGGAGTACCGAGCCCGGTGGCACTTCATGCCCCGCGGCCACCGTCCACCAGGTCGGCGAAGGTCGACCCGGTGCCGGCTGGGCCGCGTCCACGCTCGTTCCGCTGCACCACAGCACTGGCCGCGACCGCTGCGGTCCTGGTCGGGGCCGCCGTCCTCGGGGTCCCCGCCCCGGCGTACGCCGAACCGTCGGTGACCGATCTCGAACGGCAGATCGACAGGGACTGGCACCGACTCGAACCGCTCATCGAACGGCACAACGCCGTCCGGCAGGACCTCGCCGACAGGCGTCGGGAGGCCGCCGCCCTGGCGGCCAGGATCGACCCGCTGCAACGCCAGGTCGACGCGGCGATGAAGCAGGTCAGCGACCTGGCAGTGCGGGCGTACAAGGGTGAGAGCTTCTCGGCGCTCAACCTGATGCTCTCCGGGCGCACCCCCGGTGAACTGGTCGGCCGGATCGAGCTGATGGACCGGTTCGCCCACCGCCGGCAGGAGGACGTCCGGGCCGTCCGGGACCTGCGTGACGAACTGGCGGCCGGGAAGACCCGACTCGACCGGATGATCGTCCAACTGACCCGGGCGGAGAGGGGACTCGCCGCCAGCCGTCGGCAGATCGACGCCGAGATCGACAGGTTGCAGAAGCTGCGGCTGCGGGCGTACGACAGTGGTGCCGGTGGGCCGCTCCGCCCGGCGCCCTGCCCCGTCACCTACCCCGGGGGTACGGCAGGTGACGTGGTCCGGTTCGCCTGCGCCCAGATCGGGAAGCCGTACGTCTGGGGCGCCGAGGGGCCGAAGGCGTACGACTGCTCGGGTCTGATGCTCGCGGCCTGGGCGAAGGGCGGCGTGGCGCTGCCGCACAACGCCGCCCGGCAGCGGAAGGTGACCACCCCGGTGAGCCGCGCCGACCTGCGCCCCGGCGACCTCGTCTTCTACTACCGCGACGTGCACCACGTGGGCATGTACGTCGGTGACGGCTGGGTGGTGCACGCCGCCCGGTCCGGGGTGCCGGTGCGGATGAAGCGCCTCGGTGACGCCCCGATCCACAGCTTCGGTCGCCCCGGCAAGGGCTGACCGTTCCGGCTGTCGGCGGGTGGACGTCGGCCCGTGAGACCGACGTGGTGTCCCTGCCGACGGCAGGCCCGGGTACCGCTGTCGCGGTGGTGCCCTGCGCGCC
>NZ_JBEPEQ010000183.1:0-6801 GCF_040300925.1 Micromonospora sp. NPDC000207 | reverse complement strand
ATTGCGTATTCACGCCACCGTCGTCACTTGAGTTGAGGGTCGTCGGTCGGCGTGAATACGCAATTTTGGAGGGTGCCCGATCGGGCACCTACCCATACCCTGAAAGTGTACGTAGGAATACCTAACATCTATGGTGGAGGGTCGATACACCCACGTTGACCTGCGGTTTAGCCGACCATCAAACGGGGAACACCTCAATGGAGAGGCAGTACCCGAACGGCGATGAGGCACATTATCCGACCCGTACCCGCACTATCTGTTGCCGACTTTCCAAGCGCGGGTTACCGTCTCCACCCAAGGACGATATTGGCGCGGATAACCCCTGACCGTGGAGAGCGACAGGGGCCAGGCAGCAATTTTCCCCATCGGCGGTGGTCATGGCACAATTGCAGCGAGCAGCTTCCCCGGCGGCACTGCCCGACGCGGAGGCACCGGAGTCGGTGCCGTCGGGCACGCGCGCGTCGGTCCCCGGGACCACGACATGAACCTCGCGGTGGCCCTGGAGCAGCTGACCGACCTGTCCGGCTGGCGGCAGCGGCCGGCGACGTACGAGCCGACCGGCGTCCACACCCACGGGCAGGTCCACGACCTCGCGGCGCGGGCGGCCACAGTGCTCGCCCGGCACGGCGTAGGGCCGTCGGCACGCGTACTCGTCGCCATGCCCGACTCGGTGGCGTGGTACGTCACCTTCCTGGCCACTGCCCGACTCGGCGCGGTCGCCGTCCCGGTCAACCCGGACCTGGCAGTGCCGGAGCACCTCGACATCGTCGCCGACTGCGAGCCGGTCCTGGTGGTCTGCCCGCAGGAGCTGGCCGGCCGGTTCCCGGTGCCCACCCTGGCCGGTGACGACCTGGTCGACAGGGCGGCCGGCTGCCCGCGCGCGGCGGCGCACCCGGTCGACGCGCAGACACCGCTGTACATCCAGTACACCTCGGGCACCACCGGTCGCCCGAAGGGGGCGATCCACCGGCACGGCGACCCGGAACGCTACTACCGCAGCGCGGGTCTCGGCGTGGTGGAGGTGGGGCCCTGCGACGTGACCCTGTCGGTGTCGAAGCTCTACTTCGCGTACGGCTTCGGCAACGCCTTCGTCTTCCCCCTGTTCTCCGGCTCGGCGGCGGTGCTCCTGCCGTACCGGCCGAGCCCGGAGGAGACAGCGGAGCTGGTCGCCGCCCACCGCGTGACACTGCTCTACGGCGTGCCCACCGCGTACGCCGGGATGGTCGCGCACGGGGACCCTCGACGGTGGCGCACCGTCCGGGCGGCGGTCTCCGCCGGGGAGGCGCTGCGGCCCGGCCTCGGCGAGGCCACGTCGGAGCTGCTCGGCGCGCCGGTGCTCAACCAGCTGGGGTCCACCGAGGCCGGACACGGGTTCTGCTCGAACACCCTGCGCCACCACCGGCTCGACACGGTCGGCCGGGAGCTGGCCGGCTACCGGCTGCGGATCCTCGACGACACCGGCCGGGAGGTGCCCGACGGCACCCAGGGTGAGCTGTGGGTGGCCGGGGACACCATCATGTCCGGTTACCTCGGGCTGCCCGACGAGACCGCGGCGAGCGTCGTCGACGGGTGGCTCCGGACCAAAGACCTGGCGGTACGCAACCCCGACGGGACGGTGACCCTGCACGGTCGCGCCGACGACCTGGAGATGGTCGCCGGGATCACCATGGCACCGGGGCCGGTGGAACAGCTCATCGGCGACCATCCGGCCGTCGTGGAGGCCGCCGTCGTGGCCCGACCGGACCAGCGGGGGGCGACCCGGCTGCACGCCTTCGTGGTGGCGGCCGACGGTGCCGCCGAGCCCGACGCCGACGAACTGGCCCGCTGGTTGGCCGGCAGGGTGGCCCCGTTCAAGGTCCCCCGGTCGGTGTCTGTGGTGCCGGCGCTCCCCCGAACCCCCACCGGGAAGCTACGCCGGTTCATGTTGCGCGACATGGTCGCCCGTCAGGAGGCGTCGACGGGGGCGGCGCGATGAGGACGCTCCTGATCGACAACCACGACTCCTACACCTTCAACCTGTACCAGCTCATCGCCGAGACCTACGGGGTGGCACCCGAGGTGCTGACGAACGACAGCCCGGAGCTGACCGGCGCGGTGTCGCGGTCCTTCGACGCGATAGTCGTCTCACCCGGCCCGGGACGTCCGCAGGAACCCGGCGACGTCGGGCGGTGCGCTCCGGTGGTCGCCGACAGCGAGGTGCCCGTCCTCGGGGTGTGCCTGGGGCACCAGCTCCTCGGCCACCTCAGTGGTGCCCGGGTGGGGTACGCCCCGCGCCCCCGGCACGGTCACCTGACCCGGATCCGGCACCGGGGCACCGGGCTGTTCACCGGGGCTCCCCAGGACTTCGTCGCCGTGCGCTACCACTCGTTGTGCGTGACCGAGCCGCTGCCCGAGGAGCTGGTCGCCGACGCGTGGGCCGAGGACGGCGTGATCATGTCGGTACGGCACCGCTCCCGTCCCTGGTTCGGGGTGCAGTTCCACCCCGAGTCGGTCGCCAGCGAGCAGGGTCGGCTCCTGTTGGAGAACTTCCGACGGATGGCGTCGACCCGATCGACGCGTACCGCCGACCGCCCGCCGTCGGCACCGGCGGTGGCGCGTACCGCGAACCCCGCCACGTCGGCACCGCCGGTGGTGGCCCGGGCCGCCGCCGGGTCGTCGGTGTCAGCGGCGGCGTCGGTGTCGTGTCCCGGCGGGTTGGCGGAGCCGGGTGGCTGGCTGCTGCGTCGACGTCGGCTGCCGTTCGCCTGCTCGACCACCGAGGCGTTCCGGCGGCACGTCGCACCCCACCCGTACGCGTTCTGGCTCGACAGCAGCCGGGTGGTGGCCGGGCTGTCCCGGTTCTCCTTCCTCGGCTACCCGGGCGGCCCGTACGGCGAGGTGCTCCGCTACCGGGTGGGTACCGGCCGGGTCGACGTCCTCGACGGGCGGGGGCGTCCGGTCACCGAGGAGCCCGGGACCATCTTCGAGGTGTTGCAGGAGCGGCTGGACCGACGGCGGCTCCCGCACGACCCGGAGTTGCCCTTCGACCTGCAGAGCGGGTACGTGGGGTACTTCGGCTACGAGTTGAGGGCCGACTGCGGTGCGCCGGGTGGGCGTGCCGCACCGACCCCGGACGCCGTGTGGACGGCGGCGACGCGGTTCGTCGCCGTGGACCACCAGACCCGTACGACCTGGGTGTCGGCCCTGTGCCGGGACGAGCCGGACAGCATCCGGGAGGCCGACCGGTGGATCGACCGGACCGCTGCGGGCCTGCGGCCCGAGGAGGTCCCCCGGCAGGCGGCGGGGCCGGCGAATCCGGTGGACCCGGAGCCCTATCTGATCCGTCCCCGTTCCGGTTACGTCGACGACGTCGAGGCCTGCCTGCGGTACCTGCGCGCCGGGGAGAGCTACGAGATCTGCCTGACCAACGAGGCCCGGCTGCCGTTCCGGGGTGACCCGATCGGGCTCTACCTGCGGCAACGTCGGCTCAATCCGGCCCCGTACGCGGCCTATCTGGACTTCGGCGAGGGCCAGGTGCTCTGCTCGTCACCCGAACGCTTCCTGAAGATCGGCCCGGACGGGGAGGTGGAGGCGAAACCGATCAAGGGGACCGCCCCCCGCGATCCGGATCCGGTCCGGGACGCGCGTCTGCGTGCCCAGCTGCCGGCCTCGGCGAAGACCCGGGCCGAGAACCTGATGATCGTCGACCTGCTCCGCAACGACCTCGGTCGGGTCTGCCGGGTCGGGTCGGTGCACGTGCCGGCGTTCATGTCGGTGGAGTCGTACACCACTGTCCACCAGCTGGTCTCGACGGTGCGGGGCGTGCGTGAACCGTCGGTGTCACCGACCGAGGTCATCCGCGCGTGCTTCCCCGGCGGGTCGATGACGGGCGCGCCGAAGCTGCGTACCCTGCAGATCATCGACGGCCTCGAACAACGCCCCCGGGGGATCTACTCCGGGTCGGTGGGGTTCCTCAGCCTGACCGGTCCCTCGGACCTCAACATCGTGATCCGCACCGCGGTCCGGCACGGTGGGCAGCTGCGGGTCGGTGCCGGTGGCGCCATCGTCCTGGACAGCGACCCGGAGGAGGAGTACGCCGAGATGCGGCTGAAGTTGCAGGCACCCCTGCGGGGGCTGGACGCGTCGGACCTGACCCGGCCACCGCGCGTGCTGGACCTGCGCCGCCCGGTCGCCTCGCACGCCGGTCGGTGACCCCGGTGGGCTGAACGACCCGACGCGGAGGTGGCCGGTGTCGCGGCCGCCTCCGCGCGGTGCTCACCCGACGGGCTCCTCGACGAGCCCCAGCCGGTACGCGGTCGCCACGGCGGTCGTCCGGTTGGGGCAGTCCAGTTTGGTGAGGATCCGGCAGACGTGGCGCTTCGCGCCGTGTTCGGAGATGCCCAGTGCTGAGGCGATCTGCCGGTTGCTGAGCCCGCGTGCCAGCAGTTCCAGGGCTTCCTGTTCGCGGGGGGTCAGGCGGGTCTCCGGTTCGATCCGGTGTCGCCCCTGCAGGGCCGAGAGCGCGAACCGCCCCAACTCCTTGGGCACCGGCATCTCGCCGCGCTGGATGTCGTGGAGGGCCTCGGCGAGGACCCGGTGGTCGACGTCGACGGCGACGACGAACCCGTCGGCCGGCAGCTCGACCGCCGCCTCCAGCAGCGGCCCGGCGGTGGCCAGCAGGACGGCGAGCGTCTTGACGTCGAGCCCGCGCGCCAGGGACAGCATCCGCTCCACCGGGGCGCCGACGTCGGCGGGGACCACGAGGAGGTCCCAGCAGCGTTGGCGTAGCTGCGCGGCGGCTGCGGCGGCGGTGTCGACGGTGTGCACCCGCGCCACTGCGGGCAGGTCACGCAGGATCGCCTCCAGGCCCTTCTGGAGGATCATCGGACCGGGCGCTACCAGGACCCGAAGGCTCGCGGGGGCCGCTGGTTGACCGCTCGTCGGGGCGCTCACCGGCGCTCACCGGGGCGGTCCGGCCCCCCGCGACCATCGAGACCGCCGATCATCTGGCATCACCTGACTCCCGCATCCCGCCTCCCCCTTCGGCATCCGGTGACCGGCCCTGGCACGGGGCTCGCCACGTCGTGTGGGTAGGGGACCGTGACGACGGACGGTAGGCGCCGACGTGGTCCACACCCCGTGCCCGCAGCGCCGGTGGGGCCGTGGCCCCCGCAGCCGCCACCGTCCACTGTGAACAACTCGTTACACAGTGCAACGGGTGCACATTGCGTCCGTCGTCACTGTACCCGGCACCACAGGGGGGCGCACTCACAGGCGAGGCGCGGAATTGCGGTCCGACGCGGGGACGACGACCGATTCCTCGACACACCGGGAACTGTTTCGTACTTCTTACGGAAGTGTCGAAATGGGCAAGTCGGCCACGAACCCACCGATGCCGGTCACAGTGGGTCACACCTGCTGTCGACCGTGGTGCGGAACCGTCGTGACGGTCCGGCGCGGGACACGCCCGTACGGCCCGGGAAGGCGGGGTGGACGTCCACCGCCGACCTGTCGGGGCATGGCACCATGACCGGTGTGCTCCGCCGAGGGGATCCGGGATCGACGCTGATGGAGTCGCGATGACAGAGGTTGCCCGTGATCCGTCGACCGGGCCCGCCCCGCTGTGGGCGAGCGATCCGGTGACCGCCGGGCCGTACCGGCTGGTGGGTCGCCTCGGTGCGGGCGGTCAGGGCGTGGTCTTCCTCGGTGAGGACGACCGGGGTGACCGGGTCGCCGTGAAGATGATCAACGTGGACCTCAGTGACCCGCGTGCCCGGTCGCAGTTCATGAAGGAGATCGCGGCGGCCCGCCGGGTCGCCCCGTTCTGCACCGCCCAGGTGCTCTTCGCCGACCCCGACGGCGAGCGGCCCTACGTGGTCAGCGAGTTCATCGAGGGCCCCACCCTGTACCGGCAGGTCCGCGAGCACGGCCCGGTGACCGGCAACGCCCTGCACCGGCTCGCCGTCGGGACGGCCACCGCGCTGGCCGCGATCCACCGCTCCGACGTGGTGCACTGTGACTTCAAGCCGGACAACGTCGTACTCGGCCGCGACGGCCCCCGGGTGATCGACTTCGGTATCTCCCGGGCGGTGGGGGTCACCGAGACCGTCACCAGTCGGGTGCTCGGGACCACCGCCTACATGGCACCCGAGCGGTTCCGCAACGACGCGATCGGCCCGCCCTGCGACGTGTTCGCCTGGGCGGCGACGATCGCCTTCGCCGCCGGGGGCCGACCGCCGTTCGGCAGCGACTCGCTCTTCGCGGTGATGCACCGGGTGGTGCACGAGCCGCCGGACCTGCCCCCGCTGCCGCCGGGGCTGGAGGAACTGGTCCGGGAGTGCCTGGCCAAGGATCCGGCGGACCGGCCGACGGCCGAGCAGATCCTGATGCGACTGCTCGGGCAGGACGCCCGGGAGCCCGGCCCGGCCCCCGACACCACGGTGCTGGCGGTGGGGTTGGAGACCGCCGGTGCGCCCACCCCGAACGAGCCGCTGCCGATCCCCACGATCGCGGCCGAGCAAGCGACGCGCCCCCACCACCCGCCGCCGACGCCGGCTCCCGGGGGCACCCCGGCCACCGGCGTCGGCTGGGCGGGACGGCTGGGCCGGGAGGCGACCGACGCGTGGGGGGTCTCCACCGCGATCTTCCTCGGCTGTGTCGGTGCCGCCGTCGCCTACCTCGCCGCCGGTCGGGTTCCCGACGCCGCAGCGACCGGGGTGGCCACCTTCGTCGTGGTCTACCTGGTCCGGTTGCTGTTCGCCACCGCCCTCGGCGGGCGGGCCGACCCGCCGTAGGGACGCGGACCGGCGTCGACAGGTGGCA
>NZ_JBEPEQ010000182.1:0-6812 GCF_040300925.1 Micromonospora sp. NPDC000207 | reverse complement strand
GCCACCTGCGCCCCGGTCCGGCGATGCGGCTGCGGCAACGGTGCAGCGCGGTGCTGGCCCCCCGGGTACCGGCGCTGGGGCGCTGGTTGGAGACCGCCCCCTACGGTCCCCGGTCCGGGCCGAGCGCCGACAGCAAGTACTGACGGCGACCGGGGTGCTGGTCACCCGGTTGCCGACACGGGGCACACACGTGGTCGCGGGTCCGGGTCGAGGTGACCCCGGGCCCGCGACCGGTGGGCTCAGTTCCAGCGGAACAGGGCCACTGCCGCCACCGCGCCGGTGACAGCGGTGACCACCAGGACGACCAGGTTCGAGGCGTCGACGGGGGCGCCCGCCCAGGCGGCGGAGAGCGCCTCGACCGACGCCCCGAAGGGCAACCACCCACCGACCCGTTCGACAGGCTCCGGAAGGGCGTCGGTGCCGCCGAACATCCCGCCCACGGCACCGAGCGCGAAGAAGCCGACGAGGCCGATCGCGACGGCGGCGTTCGGGGTGGGTGCCACCGAGGCGACCACCATCCCCACCCCGTACATCGCGGCGGTGGCGAGTGCGACGACACCGAGGGCGACGCCGAGGTGGGTGGGCGGGCTCGCCCCGAAGGCGACGACGGCCACCGCGTAGGCCACCCCGAGGCCCACCAGCGCCTGGCCCAGGCTGACCACCATCTGCGCCGCCAGCACCATCGCCGGGGGGGCCGGGGTGACGGCGATCCGGCGCAGTACCCCGGTCCGGCGGTAGTAGGCCAGGAAGCTCGGCATGTTGATGATGCCGATGGAGGCGATCACGATCGTGAACACCAGCGGCAGGACGTAGACGTCCAGGGCCGTGAGGCCGTCGGCGACCTCCTGGTCCCGGGCCGACGACGCGTTCATGACCATGATCAGCAACGGCAGGGCGACCGGTACGACCAGGCCGGAGGTGTCACGGGCGACCATCTTCGCCTCGCACCGCACCAGGGTCAGCCAGGCCCGTGCCCCGGGCCGTCGGGCGGTGACCTCGATCATGCGTCCTCCTCCGTCGCGAGTTCCCGGCCGGTGAGGGCGACGAACGCCTCCTCCAGACCGTCGGTGCCGGCCTGCCTGACGAGGTCCGCCGGGCTGCCCAGGGCCACGACCCGGCCGGCGTCGATCAGCACGACCCGGTCGCAGAGTCGTTCGACCTCGTCCATCGCGTGACTCACCAGCACCACCGTCTCCTCGCGCAGCGCCTCGATCCCCTGCCACACCCGGCGTCGGGCATGCGGGTCGAGCCCCGTGGTCAGCTCGTCGAGGATCACCACGCGGGGCCGGCCGACCAGGGCCAAAGCGATGGAGAGGCGCTGCTGCTGACCACCGGAGAGCTTCTCGAACCGGGTCCGGGTCTGCCGGCCCAACTCGACCAGGTCGAGCAGTTCGGCGGCGGGACGCGGGTCGGGGTAGAAACTGGCGAAGAGGTCGACGAGTTCGGCGACGGTCAGCGCGTGGTGCAGGTACGCCTGCTGCAACTGCACCCCCAGCACCTGCCGTACGGCGGCCCGGTCCCGACGCGGGTCGAGGCCGAGCACCCGTACCCGCCCCCGGTCCGGTCTGCGCAGACCGGCGATCAGCTCCACCGTCGTGGTCTTCCCGGCTCCGTTGGCCCCGAGGACGCCCAGCACCTCACCGGGCTCGACCCGGAGGCTCACGTCGTCCACGGCGACCACGTCGCCGTACCGTTTGTGCAGGTGCTCGACCTCGATGGCGGGTTCGCTCATACCTGTCATCGTGGGCGACGCGCCCGGCCCGGCGCCTGTGCCGACGGTCAGTGACACCGACCATGACTTTCGACACCCCGCGCGCCGGGAACCGACCGGTAGGTTGGACCGATGCGCCGGATGGGACTCGACGAGTGGTCGGGCCTGGCGATGCTCGTGGTCTGCGCGGGCGCCGCCGTCCCCGTCGTGTTCGGCCTCGTCGAACCGACGGTGCCCCGGGCGGTCTGGGTGGTGCTGTACCTGACCACCCTGACGGGGGCGCTCGCCGCCGTCGCGGACGTCGGCCGTTCCCCGGTCACCCGCCGGGTGGCCTACGGCGCGGCGGTGGTGGCCTGTTGGGGCGTGGTCCTCACCGCCCCGCGCGCCGGTCTCCTGCCGATCCTGCTGGTAGTGGTCGCCGCCCTCGGCCCCGAGGTCGTCCGGATGCCCGCCAACCTCGTGGTCGTGGCCCTGAACACCGTCGTGATCGGCCTGGCCAACGCCCGGGTCCACGACCTGTCCCTGGAGGTGTTCTTCTCCGCGGGGTTCTACGCCCTGATCCAACTCGCCACGGTGTTCAGCCTGACCGCCATCCGTCGGGAGAAGGAGCTACGGCGACAGCTCGCCCGCGCCCACGTCGACCTCCAGGCGGCGAGCGTGCTGCTGGCCGGCTCCGCCCGGACCGCCGAACGCCTGCACATCTCCCGCGAGCTGCACGACCTCATCGGTCACCAACTCACCGTCCTGACCCTTGAGTTGGAGGCCGCCCGGCACCGTCGGGGCGACGCGGTACGCGAACACGTCGAGCGGGCCGACCGGGTGGCCCGCGCCGTGCTCGCCGACGTCCGCACCACGGTCGGCGCGTTGCGGGCCGGTCCCGCCACCGACCTCGCCGAGGCGCTGCGCGAGGTGGGCCGCGACGTCCCGGGGCTGGACGTCGTGGTCGAGGTCGGCGACGACGTGGTCGCCGACGAGGAGCAGACCGCAGCCCTGGTCCGGACCGTGCAGGAGGTGGTGACGAACACCCTGCGGCACGCCGAGGCCCACGAGCTGTGGGTGGACGTCGGGTGCGACGGCGAGTCGATCCGGCTGACCGCGAGCGACGACGGGCGGGGCGCCCCCGAGGTGGTCCCGGGCAACGGGCTGCGCGGCATCGCTGAGCGGTGCGCCGCCCTCGGCGGTGACGTCTCCTACGACGGCCGGTCGGGTTTCCAGGTCAGCGTCCGGGTGCCCGTCCGATGACCCGCGTGGTGGTGGTCGACGACCAGACCCTGGTCCGGCAGGGCATCCGCACCCTCCTCGACATGGCCGGCATCACCGTCGTCGGTGAGGCCGACGACGGGGCGGCCGCCCTGGACGTGATCGCCGACACCGGACCCGACGTGGTCCTGCTCGACCTGCGGATGCCGCACCGGGACGGACTCTGGGCGCTGCAGCGGCTGCGCGAGCGCGGTGACGACGTACCGGTGCTCGTCCTGACCACCTTCGACGACGACACCCTGGTCCTCGACGCGCTCCGCGCCGGGGCCCGGGGGTACCTGCTCAAGGACGTCACCCTGGAGCAGCTCACCCGGGCCGTCGAGACGCTGGCGGCGGGCGGGACCCTCATCGCCGCGTCGATCACCGACCGGCTGCTCCGGGCGATCCGGGGTACGCCGTGGCCCGCCGGTGTCCACGCCCCGCCCCCACAGGAGCTGACCGGGCGTGAGCTGGAGGTGCTACGGCTGGTGGCCGGCGGGTACACCAACCGGGAGATCGCCGGGATGCTGTTCCTCGCCGAGGGGACGGTGAAGAACCACGTGTCCACGATCCTGCTGAAGCTGGGGGCCCGGGACCGGACGAACGCGGTCCTGCGGGCGCTGCACGAGGGCATCCTGCGGTGAGGCGGTGGGCACCGTCCGCCGGTGAACCCCGCCGTGGACCGTCACCCGTCGCCGGGGTGGTCTGACCCCTCCGTCACCACCACCGCTGACGGGGCGGGCGAACCGTCACATCGCCGAAGATCACCCGGCACCGGACCTCGACCACCGGGGCCCCCGCGACGTACGGACCCCGCATCTTGGACTTCTTGTCCCCGAACACCGCGCTGCCGGTGAGCCGGACCTCGGTGCCCTCCGGCACGACGACGACCACGCTGCCGAAGATCGCCTCCGCGTCGATCCGGGTCACCGGACGGAGGTTCGGGATCTCGTGGAGCTCGATCCGACAGTCGCCGAACACGGCCCGGGCCTCGATGTGCTCCGGTGCCGCCCACGCGCCCTTGCGCACCTCGCTGCCGAAGATCGCCTTGAGCTGCTCCTGGGGCGGGGAGACGACCTCCGCCGAGGGGCGACCGGGGGCGTTGGGCAGGTCCACGGTCACCGTCGCCAACTCGCCCCGGGTCAACGAGGCGTGCGCGGTGCCGACCCGTTCCTCGTACTCGGCGAGGGTGAGTCGCCCCTCGCTCACCGCCTGACCGAGCAGCGCCACGACCTCCTCCCGCTCCCGGTCGGAGACGCGCAGCCGGTCGATCTCGTTGTGCCGTTCCTGCTCCACGCCCAGAGCCTAGCCGCGCCGGACCAGCCGTGGGCACCGCGCTCGGCCCGATGAGGTGCCACGGCGGTGCCCCCGGGCCCCGGTCGTGTCGGACCCTCACGGGCGGTGCGGACCGAGTGATGTTCGCCGCACAGCATTCGATCATTGGTGGAAGGGGCGCGGAGTGGATAGCTTCGAGCATCGAGGGGTCGGTCGATGGGCGGAGGTTGGATGACGGACGGCAATGCTGACTATCGCTACGCGAACACAGCGGTACTGTCAGTGACGGCCCTGGAGGCACCGGTCGTCGTGACCTCCGATCACTTCGACGACGAGTTGAGTGAGACCCTCCGGCGGCTGCGGCTGCGCCGGGGGATGCTCCAGGGCGTCGCAGGCGTCCAGGAGCGGCGGTGGTGGCCCGAGGGGTTCAGCTTCGCCGACGCGGCGGCCGAGGCCGGGGCGAAGGCGCTCTCGGAGGCCGGCGTCGACCCCAGGGACGTCGGACTGTTGATCAACACGTCGGTGTCCAGGGCCAACCTGGAGCCCTCGACGGCAGCGGGGATCCACCACAGCCTGCAACTGCCGCCGTCGGCGCTGAACTTCGACATCGCCAACGCCTGCCTCGGGTTCGTCAACGGGATGCAGGTCGCCGCCAACATGATCGACGCCGGGCAGATCCGGTACGCGCTGATCGTGGCGGGGGAGTGCGCCCGGCAGGCCCAACGGGCCACGCTCGACCGGCTGCGCCGCCCGGACGCCACCCGTGCCGACGTCCGGGACCAGTTCGCCACCCTGACCCTCGGGTCGGGTGCCGCGGCGATGGTGCTGGCCGCCGCGGACACCCACCCGCAGGGTCACCGACTCGTCGGCGGGGTGAGCCGGGCGGCGACCCGGCACCACGAGCTGTGCGTCGGGGACAACACCAGGATGCAGACCGACGCGAAGGGGCTGCTCGACGCCGGCCTGGAACTGGCGGAGGCGACCTGGGCCCGCGCCGGGGCGTGGAACTGGCAGGACATGGACCTGTACGTCATGCACCAGGTCTCGGTCGCCCACACCCGTGGCGTCGTCGACCGGCTCGGACTCGACCCGCGCCGGGTGCCGTCGACCTTCCCGCTGCTGGGCAACGTCGGACCGGCGTCGCTGCCGCTGACCCTGGCACACCACGCTGACACCCTCAGCCCCGGAGACCGGGTGCTGTGCATGGGAGTCGGCTCCGGCCTGAACACCTGCGCCCTGGAGATCGCGTGGTGAGCGCCGACCCGCAGACCCTGCCCGGTCTGGACCGCGCCTGGTCCCGGTCGGTGACGGCGGTGGACACCCAGGGCGTACGCCGTACCTGGCACGTCCTGGACAGCGCCGCACCGCACGACGGCGACCAGACCCGGTACGCCGGGACCCTGCTCTGCGTGCACGGCAACCCGACCTGGTCGTACCTGTGGCGGCACCTGCTGGCCCACTTCTCCCGGCCCGACGCCCTCCCGTGGCGGGTGGTCGCCGTCGACCACCTGGACATGGGCTTCTCGGAGCGGACCGGCACCGTCCGTCGGCTGCGCCAGCGCGTCGACGACCTCGGCACCGTCACCGACGCCCTCGGCCTGACCGGGCCGGTGGTGACCGTCGGGCACGACTGGGGCGGGGCCATCTCGCTGGGCTGGGCCCTGCGCCACCGCGAGCAGCTGCACGGCGTGGTGTTGACCAACACGGCGGTGCACCAGCCGGCCGACTCGTCGGCGCCGACGGTGATCCGGCTGGCCGGGCTTCCCGGGATCCTGCCGACGGTGACCGTCACCACGCCGACCTTCATCCAGGCGACCCTGGCCCTGGCCGATCCGCGCCTGCCCGACCCGGTCCGGGCCGCCTACCTCGCGCCGTACCGGACCTCCCACAGCCGGGCGGCGGTCGGCGACTTCGTGGCCGACATCCCGCTCACCCCCGCCCACCCCAGCTGGCCGGCCCTGCAGGAGATCGCCCAGAACCTCGACCGGCTGGCCGACGTGCCCACCCTCCTCCTGTGGGGACCCCGCGACCCGGTCTTCGGCGACGCACACCTGCGGGACCTGCGCGCCCGACTGCCGCACGCCCGGCTGCACCGCTTCGAGGGCGCGGGCCACCTGCTCGCCGAGGACGCCGACGTCGCCGGGGCGGTCGCCCAGTGGCTGGCCGACCTGGACCGGCCGTCGGTGCCGGCGCCCCCGACCCCGGAGCCCTCCCCGGCCTGGCGTCCGCTCTGGGCGGCCCTCGAAGAACGCGCCGGCGACCGGTCGGTGGCCCTGGTGGAGCTGGCCGGCGGCGGCCGACGGGTCAGCTGGTCGCTGCTGTGGCGGCGGATCCGGCAGATCGCGGCGGGGCTGTCCGCCTCCGGCGTCCGCCGGGGCGACCGGGTGGCCCTCCTCGTGCCGCCCGGCGCCGACCTGACCGCCGCCGTCTACGCCTGTCTGCGGATCGGCGCGGTGATCGTGGTCGCCGACCCGGGTCTGGGGTTGGCCGGCATGAACCGGGCGCTGCGCAGCGCCGCCCCCTCCCACCTGATCGCCGTCGGTCGGGGCCTGGCCGCCGCCCGGGTCCTGCGCTGGCCGGTACGACG
>NZ_JBEPEQ010000181.1:1637-7061 GCF_040300925.1 Micromonospora sp. NPDC000207 | reverse complement strand
TGCCCCGGGTTCGGGTTCCACGGTGTGGGGTTCGGGTTTGGTGTGTGGTTGTTCTTTGAGAACTCAACAGGGTGCTTGATAAGCCAGTGCCAATTGTTTTATACCCCGTGGCTGGCTGGGAGCTTCGGTTTCTGGTTGGTTTACGGAATTCCTTTGGCAACAATTTGGTTTGTTGCTGGGATGGATTTTCCACAGGTTTTTGTTGGAGAGTTTGATCCTGGCTCAGGACGAACGCTGGCGGCGTGCTTAACACATGCAAGTCGAGCGGAAAGGCCCTTCGGGGTACTCGAGCGGCGAACGGGTGAGTAACACGTGAGCAACCTGCCCTAGGCTTTGGGATAACCCCGGGAAACCGGGGCTAATACCGAATATTACCACCGGGCGCATGTTTGGTGGTGGAAAGTTTTTCGGCCTGGGATGGGCTCGCGGCCTATCAGCTTGTTGGTGGGGTGATGGCCTACCAAGGCGACGACGGGTAGCCGGCCTGAGAGGGCGACCGGCCACACTGGGACTGAGACACGGCCCAGACTCCTACGGGAGGCAGCAGTGGGGAATATTGCACAATGGGCGGAAGCCTGATGCAGCGACGCCGCGTGAGGGATGACGGCCTTCGGGTTGTAAACCTCTTTCAGCAGGGACGAAGCGCAAGTGACGGTACCTGCAGAAGAAGCGCCGGCCAACTACGTGCCAGCAGCCGCGGTAAGACGTAGGGCGCGAGCGTTGTCCGGATTTATTGGGCGTAAAGAGCTCGTAGGCGGCTTGTCGCGTCGACTGTGAAAACCCGCGGCTCAACCGCGGGCCTGCAGTCGATACGGGCAGGCTAGAGTTCGGTAGGGGAGACTGGAATTCCTGGTGTAGCGGTGAAATGCGCAGATATCAGGAGGAACACCGGTGGCGAAGGCGGGTCTCTGGGCCGATACTGACGCTGAGGAGCGAAAGCGTGGGGAGCGAACAGGATTAGATACCCTGGTAGTCCACGCTGTAAACGTTGGGCGCTAGGTGTGGGGGGCCTCTCCGGTTCTCTGTGCCGCAGCTAACGCATTAAGCGCCCCGCCTGGGGAGTACGGCCGCAAGGCTAAAACTCAAAGGAATTGACGGGGGCCCGCACAAGCGGCGGAGCATGCGGATTAATTCGATGCAACGCGAAGAACCTTACCTGGGTTTGACATGGCCGCAAAACTGTCAGAGATGGCAGGTCCTTCGGGGGCGGTCACAGGTGGTGCATGGCTGTCGTCAGCTCGTGTCGTGAGATGTTGGGTTAAGTCCCGCAACGAGCGCAACCCTCGTTCGATGTTGCCAGCGCGTTATGGCGGGGACTCATCGAAGACTGCCGGGGTCAACTCGGAGGAAGGTGGGGATGACGTCAAGTCATCATGCCCCTTATGTCCAGGGCTTCACGCATGCTACAATGGCCGGTACAATGGGCTGCGATACCGTGAGGTGGAGCGAATCCCAAAAAGCCGGTCTCAGTTCGGATCGGGGTCTGCAACTCGACCCCGTGAAGTCGGAGTCGCTAGTAATCGCAGATCAGCAACGCTGCGGTGAATACGTTCCCGGGCCTTGTACACACCGCCCGTCACGTCACGAAAGTCGGCAACACCCGAAGCCGGTGGCCCAACCCTTGTGGAGGGAGCCGTCGAAGGTGGGGCTGGCGATTGGGACGAAGTCGTAACAAGGTAGCCGTACCGGAAGGTGCGGCTGGATCACCTCCTTTCTAAGGAGCACCATTCGTCGAAAGACGGTATGGAGCCCGCGATCTGCGAGTGTCAGGTCGGGGTGCTCAGAGGCGGAGACACTGGTGAGTTGTTTCCTGGCAACGGCCGGGTTCCTCTAGTACGGCCTTCCTGTGAGGGAGGGTGTGGAGCGGGGGGTCTGGTGCGGCTGGGGGATGGCGGAGAGCACCCTGTTGGGTCCTGAAGGAACAACCATCGTGTTGTTGTTTCAGAGACTGTGGTGGGCTGCGGTGACGTGGTCTGTCAGGTCGCCAGGCATGGCCTGGTCTCGCATACCGCTGACCTGTTGGGTTGGGTTTGGTGTGGGGCTGTGGGTTGTGGGTTGGTCGTTTGTTGAGAATTGCACAGTGGACGCGAGCATCTTTGTGGTCAAGTTGTCAAGGGCGAACGGTGGATGCCTTGGCACCAGGAGCCGATGAAGGACGTGGGAGGCCGCGATAGGCCTGGGGGAGCTGTCAACCGAGCTGTGATCCCAGGGTGTCCGAATGGGGAAACCTGGCATCAGTCATGTGATGTCACCCGCACCTGAATACATAGGGTGTGTGGGGGGAACGCGGGGAAGTGAAACATCTCAGTACCCGTAGGAAGAGAAAACAACATGTGATTCCGTGAGTAGTGGCGAGCGAAAGCGGATGAGGCTAAACCGGTTGCGTGTGATACCTGTCAGGGGTTGCGTGGTCGGGGTTGTGGGACCCTGCTCAACAGGCTGACGACTGTTGGAGGAGTGAGAAAGCCAGTTGCTAGCTGAACAGTCTGGGAAGGCTGACCGTAGACGGTGAGAGTCCGGTAGGTGAAAGTGGCTGGTCTCCTGTGGGTGTTCCCGAGTAGCGGCGGACCCCTGAAATCTGCCGTGAATCTGCCAGGACCACCTGGTAAGCCTAAATACTTCCTGGTGACCGATAGCGGACGAGTACCGTGAGGGAATGGTGAAAAGTACCCCGGGAGGGGAGTGAAATAGTACCTGAAACCGTTCGCCTACAATCCGTCGGAGCCTTGCGGGGTGACGGCGTGCCTTTTGAAGAATGAGCCTGCGAGTTAGTGGCATGTGGCGAGGTTAACCCGTGTGGGGGAGCCGTAGCGAAAGCGAGTCTGAACAGGGCGTTTGAGTCGCGTGTCCTAGACCCGAAGCGGAGTGATCTAGCCATGGGCAGGCTGAAGCGTGGGTAAGACTACGTGGAGGGCCGAACCCACCAACGTTGAAAAGTTGGGGGATGACCTGTGGTTAGGGGTGAAAGGCCAATCAAACTCCGTGATAGCTGGTTCTCCCCGAAATGCATTTAGGTGCAGCGTCGCGTGTTTCTTGCCGGAGGTAGAGCACTGGATGGTCTAGGGGGCCCACAAGCTTACCGAAATCAGCCAAACTCCGAATGCCGGTAAGTGAGAGCGCGGCAGTGAGACTGCGGGGGATAAGCTTCGTAGTCGAGAGGGAAACAGCCCAGATCACCAGCTAAGGCCCCTAAGCGTGTGCTAAGTGGAAAAGGATGTGGGGTCGCATAGACAACCAGGAGGTTGGCTTAGAAGCAGCCACCCTTTAAAGAGTGCGTAATAGCTCACTGGTCAAGTGGTTCCGCGCCGACAATGTAGCGGGGCTCAAGTACACCGCCGAAGCTGTGGCATTCACATTTTTACTTCGCTGTGGTCCTTGTGGCTGCGGTGCAGGTGTGTGGATGGGTAGGGGAGCGTCGTGCCGGGGGTGAAGCAGCCGAGTGATCGAGTTGTGGACGCGGCACGAGTGAGAATGCAGGCATGAGTAGCGAAAGAAGGGTGAGAAACCCTTCCGCCGGATGACCAAGGGTTCCAGGGCCAGGTTAATCCGCCCTGGGTGAGTCGGGACCTAAGGCGAGGCCGAGAGGCGTAGTCGATGGACAACGGGTTGATATTCCCGTACCCGCGAAGGAGCGCCCGTGATGAACCTCGTTGTGCTAACCACCCGAGCTGCCGGATGCCTTCGGGTTGATGGTGGGGAGCGTGGGAACCTGGCGGGTAGTAGTCAAGCGATGGGGTGACGCAGGAAGGTAGCTGAGCCCGGCCGGTGGTTGTGCCGGGGTAAGCGTGTAGGCCGTGTCGTAGGTAAATCCGCGACGCATGAGGCTGAGACGTGATGCCGAGCCGATTCAGGTGAAGTCAGTGATCCTATGCTGCCGAGAAAAGCCTCTAGCGAGTTCCGAGCGGCCCGTACCCCAAACCGACACAGGTGGTCAGGTAGAGAATACCAAGGCGATCGGGTGAACTGTGGTTAAGGAACTCGGCAAATTGCCCCCGTAACTTAGGGAGAAGGGGGGCCGGAGACGTGAAGCCCCGTGCGGGTGGAGCGTTGTATGGCCGCAGAGAGCAGGGGGAAGCGACTGTTTACTAAAAACACAGGTCCATGCGAAGAAGTAATTCGATGTATATGGACTGACGCCTGCCCGGTGCTGGAACGTTAAGGGGACCTGTTAGCTCTTCGGGGCGAAGCGGAGAACTTAAGCGCCAGTAAACGGCGGTGGTAACTATAACCATCCTAAGGTAGCGAAATTCCTTGTCGGGTAAGTTCCGACCTGCACGAATGGCGTAACGACTTCCCCACTGTCTCAACCACAGGCCCGGCGAAATTGCATTACGAGTAAAGATGCTCGTTACGCGCGGCAGGACGGAAAGACCCCGGGACCTTTACTATAGCTTGACATTGGTATTTGAGTTAGCTTGTGTAGGATAGGTGGGAGCCGGTGAAGTCCATACGCCAGTATGGGTGGAGGCAATCTTGAAATACCACTCTGGTTGATTCGGATATCTAACTTCGGGCCGTGATCCGGTTCAGGGACAGTGTCTGGTGGGTAGTTTAACTGGGGCGGTTGCCTCCTAAAAGGTAACGGAGGCGCCCAAAGGTTCCCTCAGCCTGGTTGGCAATCAGGTGTTGAGTGTAAGTGCACAAGGGAGCTTGACTGTGAGACTGACAGGTCGAGCAGGGACGAAAGTCGGGACTAGTGATCCGGCACTTGCGTGTGGAAGCGGTGTCGCTCAACGGATAAAAGGTACCCCGGGGATAACAGGCTGATCTTCCCCAAGAGTCCATATCGACGGGATGGTTTGGCACCTCGATGTCGGCTCGTCGCATCCTGGGGCTGTAGCAGGTCCCAAGGGTTGGGCTGTTCGCCCATTAAAGCGGTACGCGAGCTGGGTTTAGAACGTCGTGAGACAGTTCGGTCCCTATCCGCCGTGCGCGTAGGATACTTGAGAAGGGCTGTCCCTAGTACGAGAGGACCGGGACGGACGAACCTCTGGTGTGCCAGTTGTCCCGCCAGGGGCACGGCTGGTTGGCTACGTTCGGAAGGGATAACCGCTGAAAGCATCTAAGCGGGAAGCTCGCTTCAAGATGAGGTATCCCGCCATACCTTTGGTGTGGGTAAGGCCCCCAGTTAGACGACTGGGTTGATAGGCCGGAGATGTAAGCTCGGTAACGGGTTGAGTTGACCGGTACTAATAGGCCGAGGACTTGACTACGAAGCTGCTACGCGTCCACTGTGCAACTCTTGACAAACGAACAGCAGACCACGTGTGTGTGGTGTTGTTTGATATGTCGATAGGGTTACGGCGGTCATGGCGGAAGGGAAACGCCCGGTTACATTCCGAACCCGGAAGCTAAGCCTTCCAGCGCCGATGGTACTGCACTCGGGAGGGTGTGGGAGAGTAGGACACCGCCGGACATCTTTCC
>NZ_JBEPEQ010000181.1:0-1540 GCF_040300925.1 Micromonospora sp. NPDC000207 | reverse complement strand
CCCGGTTACATTCCGAACCCGGAAGCTAAGCCTTCCAGCGCCGATGGTACTGCACTCGGGAGGGTGTGGGAGAGTAGGACACCGCCGGACATCTTTCACGTGTGGGCCACCCTTCGGGGTGGCCCACACGTGTTTCTCCCTGTTCCCGACCCGGGCTTCCTACAACCTACGACCTACGACCTACGGCCTACGGCTTTTATGCCTGCCGTGCCCTCCTGCCGCCTTCCGTGCGTCTTCCAGGGCCATCCGTGTCTTCCACGGCCTGCTGGCGTTGACTGCTGCCTGCTGTGCACTGCCTGGCGGGTCAGGAGCCCCGGAGAACCGCGCACCCACCCCGCCCCCGCGCCGGCGACCCTGCCCCCCCGGGCGCCAGGAGGTCACTCCCTCACCGGTGTTTCCCCGTCAGCCGATTCCCCGCCCTGACGGCCCCCTACCGGCCGTACTCCCCCCGACTCCTGTGGTGATCAAGGGGTTTGCGTCACGGGTGATCTCCAATCGTGACGCAAACCCCTTGATCAACGCGGCAAACCGGGGGTCTGTGGGCGGGGCGGAGGGGGCAGGGTGGTATGCCTTGGGCGTAGGTGGGTGTCGAGCGGGGGGTTGCGGGGTAGGCAGGCCCGTCCGGGAACCGGGGGCCGGGGTGAACCTTCTGGGCGTGCTCTACGCCTCGTCGGTGATCGACCTTGCCGGTACGGGGTAACTGCTCAGGGACGGACCGAGCAGACCCGCCGGTAGCGGCGGAGCTAGGAGAAGCCATGAGGATCGGAATCATCGGGTCAGGGCAGATCGGTGGCACGCTCACGCGCCGGCTGCGGACACTTGGGCACGAGGTGACAGTGGCGAACTCACGTGGCCCGCAGACCCTCATTCCGCTCACCGAGGAGACCGGGGCCACCGCCGGCACCGTGGAGCAGGCAGTCGACGGGGCCGACCTGGTCGTGGTGGCGATTCCGCTGCTGGCTGTTCCCTCCCTGCCCAGCCCGATCTTCGAGGGCAAGGTGGTAGTCGACGCCAACAACTACTACCCGCAACGCGACGGGGACGTCGCCGAGTTGCTGGACCGCAGCCTCAGCTCCAGCCGGTGGACGGCCGACCACCTCAAGGGCGCCCGGGTGGTGAAGACGTTCAACAACATTCGGGCCCAGCACCTCCTGGAGCGGGGGCGTCCCGCCGGGGACGACGACCGGATCGGCCTTCCCGTTGCCGGAGACGACGCCGAGGCGAAGCAGATGGTGATGGAGCTGGTGGACGCCCTCGGGTTCGACCCGGTGGATGCGGGCACCCTCGACGGAAGCTGGCGGCAGCAGCCCGACACGCCCGTGTACGGGACGGACCAGAACGCCGAGGGGGTCCGCAAGGGGCTCGCCGAGGCTCGCCCCTGAGCCGACCCAGCCGCCCGCCCCCGGGCAGCAACCTTGGTCACGGGCAGACAGACCGCCACGGCCCACGGGCTGGGCGAACGGGCCACGCGGCCCACGGGCCACGCGGCCCACGGGCCACGCGGCCCACGGGCCACGCGGCCCACGGGCCACGCGGGCCA
>NZ_JBEPEQ010000180.1:0-7223 GCF_040300925.1 Micromonospora sp. NPDC000207 | reverse complement strand
GACCGGTGTCGCCGCCGCCACCGCCACCGCCGCCGAGGCACCCCGGGGGCGACCACCGGCCACCCGGCCCACCCGCTCCTCCCCCGCGCCGCCGACGACGCCGGTGGCCGCTGCGGATGCTGACGACGTTCCTGCTGACGGTGGCCTGCTGCTGCGGCTGCCCGCTCTACTTCGGCAAACCCGCCTGGGACCAGTACCCCGCCACCGCCAGCCTGCCCGCCGAGGTCGCCGACCTGCGGCTGCGCGACGCCGACGACTCGGTGCGCGAGATGGAGGCCGAGATCAGCAGGGCGAACTGGCTGACCGAGGAGACCTTCAGCGGCCGTTACACCGACCAGGCCGGCAAACAGGTGACGGTGATCGGGGGCACCGGTTTCCGGCCGACCCCGGAGAGTGACGCCGAGGGGGAACTCGGACGGCTCACCGAGCGGTACGCGTTGACCGACGTGACCCCGGTCGACTCGGCGATCCGGGGACGGCACGTACGGTGCGGCACCGGTCGGTCCGGGGAGACCTCAGTGGTGGTCTGCACCTCGGTGGACCACGGCAGCCTGATCACGGGCGTCTTCACCCGACTCTCGCTGCCCGACAGCGCCTCCCTGCTCGGCACTCTCCGGAGTCGGATCATCACAGTGGAACGGACGTGAGAACCCGACGAAAGGCCCCTCACGTCACCAAGCGCGGATCTTCCACCTGAGCCACAATCAGGGCATGTCACGGCGTTGGCTCTTCGCTGATCAGTTGGGGCCACACTTCCTCGACGACAGGCGTCAACCCGCGCTCCTGATCGAGTCGAAATCGGTCTTCCGGCGGCGGGCCTTCCACAGGCAGAAGGCGCACCTGGTGCTCTCCGCGATGCGGCACCGGGCTGCCGAACTCGGCGACCAGGCCCGCTACCTGCGCACCGAGACGTACGCCGACGGGCTCCGCCAGGTCTCCGAGCCCCTCGACGTGTGCCACCCGACGTCCCGGCGGGCGCTGGACTTCGTCCAGCGGCAGGGGCGGGTGACGGTCCTGCCGGCCCGGGGGTTCGTCACCGCGATGACCGACTTCGCCGACTGGGCCGACGGCACCCGGCGGAGCACCCTGCGGCTGGACACGTTCTACCGCTTCGCCCGACTCCGGCACGAGGTCCTGGTCGAGGGAACGGACCCGGTGGGCGGCCGGTGGAGCCTGGACTCGCAGAACCGGCGGCCCCCGCCGAAGAAGGCCGGACGGGTGGCGGTGCCGAACCCGCCGATGCCCCGGGAGGACGACATCGACGCCGAGGTCCGGGCCGACCTGGACCGGTGGGAGCGGGAGGGGATCCGGTTCGTGGGCCGGGACGGCCCCCGCCGGTTCCCGGTGACCCGTCGGGAGGCCCAGATCCGGCTGCGGCACTTCCTCCGGCACCGGCTGTCGGCGTTCGGCCCGTACGAGGACGCGATGCTCTCCACCGACGCGTCGATGGCGCACAGCATGCTCTCGTCGTCGTTCAACCTCGGGCTGCTCGACCCGATGGAGGCGATCCGGGGCGCGGAGAAGGCGTACCGGGCCGACGGCGCCCCGCTGCCCAGCGTGGAGAAGTTCGTCCGGCAGCTCCTCGGCTGGCGGGACTTCGTGTGGAACCTGTACTGGTACTTCGACGCCGGATGGCGCGACAGCAATGCCCTGGCCGCCCGCCGCACCGTCCCGCAGTGGTGGCAGGAGATCGACGCCGACGTGGTACGCGCACACTGCCTCTCCGACGTCCTCGACGGCGTCCGGAGTCGTGGATGGGTGCACCACATCCCCCGGCTGACGGTGCTCGGCAACTACGCCCTGCAACGGGGTTGGCGGCCGGACGAGCTGGTGGACTGGTTCCACCGCAGCTTCGTCGACGGGTACGAGTGGGTGATGACCGCCAACGTCGCCGGCATGAGCCACTTCGCCGACCTGGGCCGGATGTCCACGAAGCCGTACGCGTCCGCCGGGTCGCACCTCGACCGGATGAGCGACTACTGCGGCGGCTGCCCGTACGACCCGAAGGCTCGTCTCGGGGAGAACTCGTGTCCGTTCACCGCCGGATACTGGTCCTTCCTGCACCGCAACAAGGACCGGATCAGGGACAACCCCCGGATGGCCCGGCCGTTGAAGCAGCTCGCACAGCTCGCCGACGTGGAAGCCGTGGCCGCCCAGGAACGGCAGCGCGGCAGCGACCCGCCGTGAACCGGCCGCCCGCCGGGGGTGCGGACGGGAGCCCGGGGACACCCCGGCTGTCGGGTCAGACGGGGGTGGCGCCGGTGGCGGGCTCGTCCCGCTTCGGGGGGGCGTACCTCGGCACGTACTCCTGGCCGGAGAGCTTCTGGATCTCGCTCATCAGCTCGTCGGTCATCGCCCGCAGCGAACTCCGGTCGTCGGACCGGCCGGTGAAGTCCAGCGGCTTGCCGAACCGCAGGACGATCGGGCCGGTGCCCGGCCGAGGCATCCGGGCGCCGATCGGCTGGGCCTTGTCGGTGCCGCTCACTCCGACCGGGACGATCGGCACCCCGGCGGCCAGGGCCAACCGGGCCGCGCCCGTCCGTCCCCGGTAGAGCCGACCGTCCGGCGACCGGGTCCCCTCCGGATAGATGGCCACCTGCTCGCCGGCGCGCAACGCCGGGACGGCGGCGTCGAACGCCGACAACGCCGCCCGTCCGCCGCCCCGCTCGACCGGGATCGCGCCGAGCCCGGTCAGGAAGTGCTTGTGAAAGGTGCCCTTGAGGCCCTTGCCCTTGAAATACTCCGACTTCGCCCAGAAGGCCAGGTGCCGGGGAACCACAGTGCCGAGGAAGATCTCGTCGGCCACCGACAGGTGGTTGCTGGCGAAGATGAGCCCACCGGACCTCGGCACGTTTTCCAGCCCCTGCACGGTGGGACGGAAGACCATCCGCAGCACGGGGGCCACGGTGAGCTTGCCGATCGTGTAGAGCAGCGGCACTGGTCCTCCGGACTGTCGTACCCAACGGGCGGTGTGGTTGGCCGGGCGCTGTCACGTTAGCCGACGCCGTCGAGCGGCACCGATCGGGTCACTGCGGCGCCGATCCGCGACGACCCGGTGACCACGCGGTGTGAGCCGCCCCCCTCGGGGACGCACCGGTCCCCTGCCGACGGCGGACACGACGGCAGGGGACCGGGCGGCGACTGGGTCAGACCCGACTGACGGCGGCGGTCACCGACTCGCCGTCGCCGACCTCACCGGTGAACCCGGCGACCTCCTCGGCGAAGTCGATGCGATCGGCGAGCACCTCCCGAGCAACCACCTCGGTGTACGTCGACACCGCCGCCCGCACCTGGTCCGGCGCGGACAGGGTCAGCGCGATCCGGTCCGAGACGTCGAGGTCGGCGTCGCGGCGGGCCTGCTGGACCACCCGGACCACGTCCCGGGCCAGCCCCTCGGCGGCCAACTCCGGGGTGACTGCGGTGTCGAGCACCACCACTCCCTCACCGGCGGGCAGCGGGGCGGACTGATCGGCGTCCGAGGCGACCAGGCGCAGTTCGTACTCGCCCTCGGCGAGGGTGATCCCGGCGGCGACCGGTGCGCCGTCGACCAGTTCCCAGTCCCCCGCCTTCACCGCCTTGATCACCTGCTGCACCTGCTTGCCGACGCGGGGACCGAGCGCCCGGGGCACCACCGTCAGCACCTGCCGGCAGTGGTCGGCCAGGTCCTCGGAGAAGACGACCTCCTTCACGTTGACCTCGTCGGCGACGAGGTCGGCGAAGGGCCGCAGCTGCGCCGCCCGGGGCGAGGCCACAGTCAACGTCGCCAGCGGCAGCCGGACCCGCAGACCCTGGGCCTTCCGCAGGGACAGCGCCGCCGAGCAGACCTCCCGGGTGGCGTCCATCGCGGCCACCAGGTCGGGGTCGGCGGGGAACTCCTCGGCCGACGGCCAGTCGGTCAGGTGCACCGACCGCCCACCTGTCAACCCACGCCAGATCTCCTCGGTGGTCAGCGGCGCCAGCGGTGCCACCACCTGGCAGAACGTCTCCAACACCGTGGCGAGGGTGTCGAAGGCGTCCGCGTCGCCGCCCCAGAACCGGTCCCGGGACCGCCGGACGTACCAGTTGGTCAGCGCGTCCAGGTAGGACCGGACCGTCGCACACGCCCCGGAGATGTCGTACGCGTCCATCTGCGCGCCGACGGTGGCCACCAGTTCCCTCGTCTTGGCCAGGATGTACCTGTCGAGCAGGTGCGTGCTGTCCACCCGCCGCCGCGCGGTGTGCCCGTCGGCGTTGGCGTAAAGGGTGAAGAAGTACCAGACGTTCCACAGCGGCAGCAGGACCTGCCGGACGGCGTCCCGGATACCCGCCTCGGTGACCGCCATGTCGCCACCCCGCAACACCGGCGAGGACATCAGCATCCACCGCATCGCGTCGGAGCCGTACGAGTCGAAGACGTGGTAGACGTCCGGGTAGTTGCGCAGGCTCTTGGACATCTTGCGTCCGTCCGAGCCGAGCAGGATGCCGTGGCTGAGGCAGTTGCGGAACGCCGGCCTGTCGAACAGGGCGGTGGCCAGCACGTGCATCGTGTAGAACCAGCCGCGGGTCTGCCCGATGTACTCGACGATGAAGTCACCCGGGTAGTGGTGCTCGAACCAGTCGCGGTTCTCGAACGGGTAGTGCACCTGGGCGAAGGGCATCGACCCGGACTCGAACCAGCAGTCCAGCACCTCGGGGACCCGACGCATCGTCGAGCGCCCGGTCGGGTCGTCCGGGTTGGGCCGGGTCAGCTCGTCCACCGCCGGCCGGTGCAGGTCGGTCAGGCGTACGCCGAAGTCCCGCTCGATCTCGGCCAGCGACCCGTACACGTCGATCCGGGGGTAGGCCGGGTCGTCGGAGCGCCACACCGGGATCGGCGACCCCCAGAACCGGTTCCGGCTGATCGACCAGTCCCGGGCGTTGGCCAGCCACTTGCCGAACGAGCCGTCCTTGATGTGCCCCGGCGTCCAGTTGATCTCCTGGTTCAGCTCGACCATCCGGTCCTTGAACCGGGTCACCGCCACGAACCAGGAGGAGACCGCCTTGTAGACCAGCGGGGTGTCGCACCGCCAGCAGTGCGGGTACGCGTGGGTGTAGGTGTCCTGCTTCAACACCACCCCCCGCTCCTTGAGCTGCCTGATCACCGACTTGTTGACGTCGAAGACCTGCTCGCCCTCGAACGGCGGGACCAGCGAGGTGAAGCGGGTGTGGTCGTCGACGGTGACCACCGTCGGGATCCCGGCCGCGTTGCAGACGTTCTGGTCGTCCTCGCCGAAGGCCGGGGCCAGGTGGACGATCCCGGTGCCGTCCTCGGTGGTGACGAAGTCCGCGCCGAGGACCTGGTACGCGTTCTCCCCGCCCTGCTCGACGAGGAAGTCGTAGAGCGGGGTGTAGCGGCGTCCGACCAGGTCCCGGCCGTACACCGTGCCGACCTGGGTGTACCCCTCCAACTCCTTGGCGTACGCGCCGACCCGACCCGCGCCCACCACGTACCGGGCCCCGTCCCGTTCCAGGACCGCGTACTCGATGTCCGGGCCGACGGCGAGCGCCAGGTTCGACGGGAGGGTCCACGGGGTGGTGGTCCAGACGCCCAGGTTGACCGGGCCGCGCACCGCCTCGGGGGCGGACTCGTCGGCGGTCAGCTCGAACCACAGGGTCAACGTCGGGTCGTGCCGGTCGCGGTAGACGTCGTCCATCCGGGTCTCGGTGTTCGACAGCGGCGTCTCACACCGCCAGCAGTACGCCAGCACCCGGAATCCCTCGTAGACCAGACCCTTGTCGTACAGCGTCCGGAAGGCCCACATGACGCTCTCCATGTAGTCCAGGTCGAGGGTCTTGTAGTCGTCGGCGAAGTCGACCCACCGGGCCTGCCGGGTGACGTACCGCTCCCAGTCGTGGGTGAACTCCAGCACCGAGGTCCGGCACGCCTCGTTGAACCGGGCCACCCCGAGGTCGAGGATCTCGGCCTTGGAGGTGATGCCGAGCTGCTTCTCGGCGACCACCTCGGCGGGCAGGCCGTGACAGTCCCAGCCGAAGCGCCGCTCCACCCGTCGACCCCGCATCGTCTGGTAGCGGGGGACGACGTCCTTGACGTAGCCGGTGAAGAGGTGCCCGTAGTGCGGCAGGCCGTTGGCGAACGGCGGACCGTCGTAGAAGACGTACTCGTTGTCGGCACCGCCGTCGTCTGCCGATCCGGAGGCGGGCCGGGCGGCGACGGAGGCCTCGAAGGTCTTGTCGGCCGTCCAGTGCTCCAGCACCCCGCGCTCGACCGCGGGCAGGTCAGGGCTCGCCGGGACACCGGCGGCGGTCGGGTCGTGCAACGGATAGGCCATCGGGGGTCGCTCTCCTCGCGCAGCTCACTGTCGTGTGGTCTGCGAGGACGAGCCCCCTCCGGTACGCCGAATCCGGCGCCCCGGGTCGGACCCGCGGTACCACCCCGCTTGACGGTCGAGATCGACCGCCCGCTCGTTTGTCGGCTGTGACGGGCCGCACCCGTCCGGTTCTACTGAGCCGGTCACCCGGCCGTTCTTCCGGAGGCTCCCCGGTGATGCCGGATCGTCGCCGTGTGGCACCACGATACCCGTCGCCTTCCGCTGCGCGCCTGCGAGTAACCAGGGCCGGCCCGCCGGGGCCACCACCGGGGGGCGGTCTGTCGAGTGGGCGGTCTCACACGGCTCGGTTGCTGCAATCCAGGCCCGCCGCACGTCTTGTGAAGTGACATCCAGGACGGGAGGACACGATGGGTCGGATCGACCCGGCGGCGGTGACGCCCGAGGCGTACGAGGCGGTCTGCGGGTTGGCACACCACGCCCGCAGGACCGTCGACCCGGTGGTACTGGAGCTGGTGGAGCGACGCGTCCGCCTGCTCCACGCCGACACTGACGCCGTACCACCCCCGCAGGCCGACCCCGCGCCCGCACCGGACTCCCCGGACGGGTCGGGTCGGCGGCGGGAAGGCGGGGATTGCGGTGGTGGGGAGGTCTCCGGCGGCACGGCGGTGGCCGACCTGCGGGACACACCCGACATCGACGAGCGGCAGCGCACCGCCCTCGCCCTCACCGACGCGCTCACCCGACTCGGGGAGGGCGGCGTACCCGACCACGTCTGGGACGCCGCCGCACGGGTCTGGTCGGAGCGGGAACTCGCGGAGTTGACGATCGCCATCGCCACCGTCGACGCCCGCAACCGTCAGGCGGCGGCGGGACGGCTCCGGGCGAGAGCGCACGGGTGAGCCGCCCGGGGCCGGG
>NZ_JBEPEQ010000179.1:0-7313 GCF_040300925.1 Micromonospora sp. NPDC000207 | reverse complement strand
GCGGGGGCCGGGGCCGGCCGCTGCCCGGGGCGGGGGCCCCGCCGCTGGGTCTGCCCGGCCTGCCCGGACCCGAGCCGCTCAGAGCCGGTACGGAAAGCCGACCACCCGGTCGTCGGTGACCTCGGTGGCCGGCGCCCACATCTCGTGGACACCCCGTTCGTGGCACTGGGTGCCGGTCACCGCCACGCTGCCCGGGGCGGGTCGACACCACCGCAGCCGGAGTCAGCCCGACTCCTCCCGGAGCACCTGGCAGGGGACCTGACGCCAGTGGCGTACCGGAGTCGGCGGGCCGCCGTCTCCACCGGGTAGCGGGCGGCCCAGGTCATCGCCTGCAGGTCGACGAGGTCCCGGGTGACGAACTCGGGGATCAGCTGGTCGTTGCTGGGCGCGAACCCGGTGCCGAGGACCGGAGCGCCGAGGCGTTCCGAGGCCCCGTCGGGCTGGCCGGTGGGCTTCTTGATCGTTGGCTGTTTACCTACCACCTTCTCGGCGTGTCGGGTAGGTCAACCGCCAACGATCAGGAGAACCGCGTCTCGGGTCGGGTGGGCGATCAGTGGGGGGCGTCGTGGGGTGGGGGCGTCGTGGGGTGGGGGTGGTGTGTGATCCTCGCCAGGTGACCAGTGAGCCGACCGAGTCCCGCAAGCAGCGTGCCGCCCGCCGGGCAGGCGAGTTCCCGCCCCCTCCCGAGCCGCTGCCGGTGGCCGTACCGGACAGCCACACGCACCTCGACATCACCGTGACCGAGGCAGGGGTTCCCGGCGTACCCTCGGGGCCGTCGAGCGCGCCCGAAGACGCGGCGGCCACCCTCGACGCGGCGGCGAGCAGCGGGGTGGCCGGGGCCGCCGCGAACGCCGTGGCGACGACCGGGGCGCTGGCCGCTGTGGACCCCCTCGCCGCCGCCGAGGCGGTGGCGGTGGCCGACTCGGGGCTGCTGACCGACCCGGTCGAGGCGATCGTGCAGGTGGCCGCCGCCGTCGGGGTGGACCGGCTGGTCCAGGTCGGGGTGGACGTCGAGTCGTCCCGGTGGGGGGTGGAGGTCGCCGGGCGACACCGGGCGGTCGTGGCCACCGTCGCCCTGCACCCGAACGAG
Source organism: Micromonospora sp. NPDC000207 (assembly GCF_040300925.1). Lineage (NCBI taxonomy): Bacteria > Bacillati > Actinomycetota > Actinomycetes > Micromonosporales > Micromonosporaceae > Micromonospora > Micromonospora sp. NPDC000207. The sequence continues at coordinate 6,223 of NZ_JBEPEQ010000179.1, read as the reverse complement.
GCCCCCCGCCTGGCGGACCTGGACGCCGCCCTGCGGGAGATCGAGACCCTGGCGGCGCAGGATCGGGTACGCGGGATCGGCGAGACCGGAATGGACTTCTTCCGCACCGGCGAGGAGGGACGGGCGGTCCAGGAGGAGAGCTTCCGGGCGCACATCGCCATCGCCAAGCGGTACGACAAGACCCTCGTCGTCCACGACCGGGACGCCCACGCCGACGTCCTGCGGATCCTCGACGACGAGGGCGCTCCGACCACAGTGGTCCTGCACTGCTTCTCCGGTGACGCCGAGTTCGCCGCCGAGTGTGTCCGCCGGGGTTACCTGCTGAGCTTCGCCGGGACCGTCACCTTCGCCAGCGCCAACGCCCTCCGGGCGGCCGCCGCCCTGACCCCGCCGGAGCAGCTGCTTGTGGAGACGGACGCGCCGTACCTGACCCCGACCCCGCACCGGGGGCGGCCGAACGCGTCGTACCTGATCCCGTTGACTGTCCGGTCGCTGGCCGCGACGACCGGTCTCGACCTGGAGACCCTCTGCCGTCACCTGTCGGCGAACGGGGAGCGCGCCTTCGGCCCCTGGCGCTGACCGCCACCTGCCACCGTCACTGCGCGGCGGTGAGAGGGGAACCCTGCTATACCGCAGGCGTTAACGGGGGGCCCTTCCTTACTTCAGGTGGGTGAGGAAGGTGCGCCAGGTGGTGGGACCGACCGGCGCTGCTGGCCCACCTGACCCTCCTGCGGGAGGAGGCGACGGCTCAGCTCGCCCGGCTCGGACAGTCGATCCCGGTGGCGGCCCTCGACGACAGGTTCGTCGGATGGGCCCGACGGCGGGGGTAGTCCGTGCCTAGCCGAGCACCCGGCCCGTCGCCTGGGCCAGCCGGCCCGGCCGGGGCAGGCCGGAGCGGGTGGCGGGGGCCACGACGGACGGGGAGGTGGACCGGGGACTCCCGCCGTCGAGGCGGAGGGCTGCCAGCCCGGCGACTGTGTGAGCTGTCGACGGGACCGCAGCCGACGGCCGCTCCCACCCCGGGTTCGGGTAACCCGGGGGCGACGTCGATTCCGCCTGGTAGAGCGGGGGGGTGAGCGGGGTGAAGGTGTGCCTGTTCGTCGGACTCGGCACGAAGCTCGCCGGGTCGGCCCGGTCCGGCGGGTTCCTGGTGTTCTCCAGGATCCAGTCGTACCGTTCGGCGAGGGCCGAGTCCGGGGCCATGTTCCTCGGCCGCCATCCCAGCTCCACCCAGGTGGCCAGTTCGTGGTCGCTGATCCGGTGCCGCTCCGGCTCGGCGAGTCGCGCCCCGATCGGGACGGAGACCCTGTCGATCGTCTGTCGGCCCGACGAGTTCGTCACGAGCCTGCTGATGGTCCTGGCCCGGACCACTGTCACGTACTGCTCGGAGGTGTCGTCCCGGCAGGGTTCCCGGTTCTGCGCGGCGCAGCGCGACAGGCACTCCTTCGCGGTGACTGCATAGACCTCGGAGCTGAACTCCCGTCCGCTCCCGGTCTCCCTGGCGAACCAGGAGGAGTTCGGCGGCAGACGACCGTCCGACTCCAGCTCGGAACGGATCAGCACGGGCATGTCCGGCGGGCCGAGATACTCGCTGCTGTCGGGTGAGTTCCACTTCTGGATGGCCTCGACCGTGCGCCGTTCGGAGGCGTGCGGCTCCCAGGACCGAGGACGGTGAGGGCCGGAGTGGCGGGCACTGAATCGGAGATACTCCTCCATGAACGCGATCCAGTCGGTGTCGTCCCAGGTGTTCGAGGGTTGAGCCGTCACGCGTAGGCCAGGCATCTGTTCCGGTCCTCTCGGGTGGTGGACCCTACCGGCCCCGTCCGGCGTTCGGGTTCCCCGGGTTGGGGACGGGTCGCCGTTGGACGGGTCGTCCGGAGTTGGTGGTGCCGAGCGGGGCACCTGTCCGGGTCGAATAGCCATTCACCCGTGCCTCGGCTGCGGCGAGGGTCTCGGCGGTGGGAGCCGACAGGGGTCGGATCGTGGGGGACGGTGGGGCGGTGGGTGTCCGGGCCGTGGGAGACGGTGAGGCGGTGGGTGTCCGGGCCACTGGGGACGTCGGGGTGGTCGGCGTCCGGGTCGCTGAGGACGGTCGGGACTGTTGCGACTCCGAATAGCTCGGCGGGGACCAGGTGGGGTACTCCGAGTAGGTCGGCGGCTGCACGGGCTGCGCCTGGGGGGGCTGGGGTCGCTGCGGCTGGAACAACCCGGGGTTGGCGGCCACGAGCCTGCGTTCGTAGGCGGCCTCGTCCGGGGCTTGTTCCCAGGGGCTGCGGGTCTCCTGATACAGCGGGGTGGTGGACGGACGGAAGGTGGACGGTCGGTCCGGACCTGGTACGAACGTCTGCAGATTGTGGTAGTTCAGCGGGGTGAGATCGCTTTCGGCCACCCAGGCCTGCCGTGCGGCCAGCCTCGGGTTCGAGTGGATGTTGCTCGGCGGTGTCCACCCGTTGCGCTTCCAGGTCCGCAGCTCGTGGTCGTCGATGTCGAACTGGTGCGGGTTGAAGAGCCGTCGCCCGACCGGGACCGAGAAGTACTGACGGGTCTTGATCTTGAAGTTCTTCGGGTCCTTGGCCCACAGCCTGCTGAACGTTCGGGGGCGAACGACGATGACCGGCACCCGCTGGAAATCCGTTTCTCTGGGCGCTCGGCCCTCCTGCATGCACCGGTTCAGATAGACGTGTGCGGCCCTGGCGTAGACGTTCGAGCTGACCTGGAGATTCCCGTCTCTGTCATGCCGGACGAACTCGGACGTCCCCTGGTCCAGAAAGTTGTCCTTCTTGAGAAGACCGCGCACCGTCATGGGCATGTTCGGCGGACCCAGCCACTGCCCGCTCTCCTTGTCGGTCCACTCGCGTAGGGCTCGAATGGCCCGCTCGTCCCGAGGGATCGGCGTGTAGCCCCTGAGGTTGCCGGCAGTGAGTCCCTTGTTGCGCGCGTTCATGAAACTGCTGACGAAGGCGATCCAGTCGTCGTCGGTCCAGGCTGTGGGCTGTGTTGGGGGCATGCTCCCGTCCCTCCGGCTGTGCACTGCGTTGTAGGGGAGTGACGGACCTGGTCGGCATCGGTTCGTATATGTGATCTATGTCACATGTGTCGTGGGCAGGGGTTCCGGCCGATTCCGGCGGAGACCTGTCGTCACGGACGGTGACCGTGCCGTCCGGCCGTACGCCCGGAAGTCCGTTCTTGTCGGTGTGATCCGACCGTGGTCACCGTCTCGCAGTCCGGGGCCCGACGGTGGTCGGAAAGGTGGGCCGGGTGGGTGACGGGGTGCCGGTCGTGGACCCGGAGTCGGATTCCTGCGCGAGGGGACGTCGCGTCTCGGTGGCCCTGAGGTGCGCCGCCGTGACCCGGTCCGGCGGGGGCGTGGTCGACGGGACGGAACCGGGGAAAGGCGGGGAGTAGGCCGGCAGTTCCTCCGACGGCGGCAGCTCCCCCGGCGGCGGAGCCTGCGGGCGGTAGTCGGGGGCGAGTTCGTCCGGGGGAGGGAGACTCGGTGCGAGATGGGGCGGCAACCCCCTCGGCACGAAGGTGTCCGGGCGGGACGGGTCCGGCAGGAACGTCTCCGGGAGGTGGGGGTTCGGCTCGTGGAGTCGGGAGTTCCGGATCCACCTGGCCCGGTCGTGCAGTGGGCTGCCCGCAGGGGCGAACCTCCCGTCGAGGCCGAAACCGACGAGCACCCTGATCTCACCGTCGGTCAGGCGGCCCTCACGGAGTCGTCGCCCCATGTTGATCTTGTCCTTCTTCTCGACGAACACCACGTCGCCATTGCGGTCGTACCGATGGACGTTGAAGCGGACCTCGCACCTCCCGTCCTTCCTCGGTAGCCGACCCTTCCTCCTGCAGTGTCCGAGGAAGGTCTCCAGTGCCCGGGTGTAGGTCGCCTCCGTGTACGCGTGACCGCCGTCGGGTTCGTGGTGACGGAGAAATGCGGACTCGGCGGGAAGGACCCTCTTGTCGATCAGGAACGTGCGGAGGCGGAACGGCATCGACGAATGGCCGAGATACTCCGGATCCCTGTCGTCCCGCCAGCGGTCCAGGAGGGCGGACACATCCTCGTCGGCGTCGACAGTGGCGAACGGCTCGCCGTCCTCCTCCCGGAAGGCGATCCTCCTCCCGGTGTAGTCAGTGAGGAGCCGTCTCGTGCAGTCGAGCCACTCCTCGCCCGTCCGAGGGATCATCGTGGGGGTGCCTCTCCGCTGCGGTGCCGTCCTGCGTCACCGGCTTGACGGAAACGAGACGGGAGAGGTTCGGCGGTGATCGATGATGTGGGTCACATGGTGGCAGGGGTGAGCCGTGGTCGAGGGCGGCCCGGCGGCGGGCCGTACGCTGTCGGGTCATGGCCGTAGACCTGCTCGGCCCGGCGCAGATCCGGGAACTCGCCGCCCGACTGGGCGTGGCACCGACCAAGAAGCTCGGCCAGAACTTCGTCCACGACCCGAACACCGTCCGCCGGATCGTCGCCGCCGCCGGGCTCACCGGCGACGACGTCGCCCTGGAGGTCGGCCCCGGGCTCGGCTCCCTCACCCTGGCCCTGCTTCCCGTCGCCGCCGGGGTGCACGCCGTCGAGATCGACCCCACCCTGGCCGCCGCCCTCCCCGAGACCGCCGCCCGGCACGCCGGCCCGTACGCCGACCGGCTCCGGGTGCACCGGGCCGACGCCGTCCGGGTCACCGCCGCCGACCTCACCGACCCGGCCCCCACCACGCTGGTGGCGAACCTGCCGTACAACGTCGCCGTCCCGGTGGTCCTGCACCTGCTCGCCGAACTGCCCAGCCTGCGCAGCGGACTGGTGATGGTGCAGAAGGAGGTCGCCGACCGGCTCGTCGCCGGCCCCGGCTCCAAGGTGTACGGCATCCCCTCGGTCAAACTCGCCTGGTACGCCGACGCCCGCCCCGCCGGACGGGTCCCCCCGAACGTGTTCTGGCCGGTGCCCAACGTCGACTCCGGGCTCGTCGCCTTCACCCGGCGCGAACCACCCCGACCCGACGTACCCCGCAAGCAGGTCTTCGCCGTGGTCGACGCCGCCTTCGCCCAACGCCGCAAGACCCTCCGGGCCGCCCTCGCCGGGTGGGCCGGTGGGGCGGACCGGGCCGCCGCCGCCCTCGTCGCCGCCGGGGTCGACCCGTCCGCGAGGGGCGAGTCACTCACCGTGGACCAGTTCGCCGCCGTCGCCGCGTCGGCCCCGACCGCCGCCCCGGCCGCCCAGTAGGCTGACGCGGTGCCCGCCGAGGAGGTGTCAGTGCCCCCCCAGACTCCCGCCGAGGAGCCGACAGTGGACCGACAGTTGGACGACCGGTCGCGCCTGCGGGACGTCGTCCCGTGACCGAGCCCTGGCGCCCGGACGAGGACGGGCAGCGACGAGGAGCCAGCGGCCCGGTCCGGGTACGCGTCCCCGCCAAGGTCAACCTGCACCTCGGGGTGGGACCCCTGCGCCGTGACGGCTTCCACGAGCTGAACACCGTCTACCACGCCATCTCCATCTTCGACGAGCTGACCGCCCGCCGAGGCGACACCCTCAGCCTGACCATGGAGGGCGAGGGCACCGGCGAACTGGCCCTCGACGACACCAACCTGGTCCTGCGGGCCGCCCACGCCCTCGCCGGATACGCGGGCGTCATGCCGCACGCCCGACTCCACCTCCGCAAGCAGATCCCCCTCGCCGGAGGGCTCGCCGGAGGCAGCGCCGACGCCGCCGCCACCCTCGTCGCCTGCGACGCCCTCTGGGGCACCGGCCTCACCCGGGAGGAACTCGCCACGGTCGCCGCCGACCTCGGTTCCGACGTGCCGTTCCTGCTGCACGGCGGCACCGCGCTGGGCACCGGCCGAGGCGAGACCGTCAGCCCCGTCCTGGCCCGCCCCACCTCCTGGTACTGGGTCGTCGCCATCGCCGACGGGGGCCTGTCCACGCCCGAGGCGTACCGGGAGATCGACCGGCTCCGCGACAGCGGCGCGGCCGGTCCGCCCCTGGGCAGCACCGACGGCCTCCTGGCGGCGCTGCGCCAACGCGACCCCCGGGTCCTCGCCGCCACCCTCGGCAACGACCTCCAGGACGCCGCCCTGGCGATGCGCCCCGCCCTCGCCGACACCCTCAAGGCCGGTCAGGCCGCCGGGGCGCTCGGCGGCCTCGTCTCCGGCTCCGGCCCCACCTGCGTCTTCCTCGCCGCCGACGCCGCCGACGCCGACCGGATCGCCGCCGAGATCGAAGCCGCCGAGGTCTGCC
>NZ_JBEPEQ010000178.1:0-7365 GCF_040300925.1 Micromonospora sp. NPDC000207 | reverse complement strand
GTCCCCGACCGGTCGACGTCGGCCGGTCGGGGACGGCGCGGGCGCCTGGGTGGGACTCATCGGCCGTTGTCGGACAGGGCCTTCTCGTGGAAGGCCCGCCCCTCTTCGCCGCCGCCGGAGAGGAACTCCCGTCGCACCTGCTCCATGTCGGACAGCGGGCGTCGGCCGCGCAGGATGTCGCGGATCTTGTCGTCGGTGGGTTGGAGCTGCTTGGACCAGTTGGCCGGGAGTTCCAGTTTGATCCCGGCGAACAGGTCGGTCTCCCGACGGTCGAGGAACTTCTTGTGGTAGTCGATGTACTCCTGGACGTAGTTGGGGGCGTCGCCGCTGCGGACCTTGATGGGTGCCCGGCCGCCGAGGCTGTTGAACTGCCCGGCGAACTCCTTGCGGAACTGGTCGGTGGGGACGGGGCTGCCGTCGGGGGCCCGGGTGAAGTGCTTGCCCTCCTGGCCGTACTCGCGCAGTTCGTACTCGCGGCTGCCGAAGGGGGCGGCGCACCAGTTCATCACCCGCAGCAGTTCCTCCACCCGCTCCTTGGCGAGGTCCTTCCTGACGAAGGTGTAGAAGACCGGCTTGTCGCTGCCCCACAGCAGCGGGTCCCTGCCGCCGACGCCGAAGACCGGCAGGGGCTGCATGTCGAAGCCGGGGGTGACCCTGCTCTGTTCGCCCTGCATGCCCGCCCAGGCGCCGGGGCCGTCCTGGAACATGAGGATCCTGCCGCCGTTGAACAGTTGCTTCTCGTCGGCGCCCTTGCTGGCCACGGTGTCGGGGTGCACGAGGCCCTCGGCGAACAGTCGGGCGGTGAACTCCAGGGCGGCGGTGAACTCGGCGGTCTCGTACTTGTGCTCCAGTCCACCGTCGGGCTTCCTACGCCAGATCTGGTGGCAGCCGTGGAACTGCTGCACCATGTCGAAGACGGAGCCGAAGGCCCACACGCCCCGGTCGGCGTTGGTGGCCTTCTTCCCGAACTCGTACAGCTCGTCGATGGTGGTGGGGGTGGCGAGGCCGCTCTTGGCGACGAGGTCCCGGCGGTGGTACAGCATCCAGGCGAACGCTCCGTCGGTGGGGAACGGGGCGGCGTAGAGGCGTCCACCCCACACGCAGTACTCCCAGGATCCGGTGGGCAGCGCCGCCAGGTACGGGTAGGCCGCCGCCTTGTCGCCCTGGAGGTAGTCGGTGAGGTCGGTGAACAGGGCCTTGGTGGCGTCGGAGAACCGGGCGATCTTGTCGACCTCCCAGTTGGGGATGCAGAGCAGGTCGGGCACGTCGCGGGCGCCGAGCATGGCGCTGACCTTGTCGGCGTAGGTGTTGCCGTCCTGCACGCTGACGACGACCTCGACGCCGAGTTTCGCGTTGATCGCCTGGACGTACTCGTTGCGGTCGTTGCCGGGTGGGGTCGGCCCCCACCAGGGGCTGATGGCCCGGATCTGCTGTCCGCTGCGTCCCGGTTGCTCGGTGACGGCGTCGACGAGGTTCGTCGGGTACTTCAGGTAGCCGCTGGGGATCGGTCCCTCGCCGGGGATGTCCGGCTGGAGCAGGTCGGCGGCCCGGTACGCGGGCAGCACGGCCTTGATCGCGTCGGCCTGGGTGGCGGTGCCCTGACTGCCGACCTCCTTGCTGCAACCGGCCAGGGTGGCGCCACCCATGGTCGCGGCGGCACCGAGTCCGAACAGGCGCAGCACGGTACGGCGGTCGGCGGATGCGGCCGAGGGGGACGGCGTCACGGCGCACTCCCTTCATCTCGTCGAGACGGGTTTGCGGAGCAGGTTCGTCCGGCTAGGATTAGTTGGTGTTCTAGCCGAACAAACTAATCGACGGTGATTCGACCCACAAGGGAGCGGCGCCGGGCGTGCGCCGCCGGCGATCCGGCCCGACACGCCTCGATGCGCGATGATGACCGCGCGGCACCCGACCGGGAGATCGCGCACCACCGGTGCAGGGAGCGGGCCAGACAGTGATCAGCGTCCACAACGAACCGCAGCCGACCGACCTCGGCGACGTCCGCGTGGCCAACCGGGCCGTCGTGCTGCGCCACGTCCGGGTGCACGCCCCGTGCTCACGCGCCGACATCGCCGCCCGGACCGGCCTCAACAAGGCCACCGTCTCCAGCCTGGTCGGCGAACTGATCGACAGTCGACTGGTCCGCGAGACCGGGCTCACCGAGAACCGCATCGGCCGGCCCGCCACGATGCTGGTCCTCGACGGCGAGCCGTACGCCGCACTGGGCTTGGCCCTGGCCGCCGACGAACTGGTCCTGGTCGCCGCCGACCTGGCCGGGAACCGGCTGTTGACCTGGCGACGTGCCCTGCCGGTCGCCGTCTCCTCCCCCACCGACACCGTCCGGGCGGTGGCCGACCTGGCCCGCCGGGCGGCCACCCGGATCACCGGCGGTGGACGCACCGTGCTGGGGTTGACAGTGGGTGTCCCCGGTCTGGTCGACGCCACCGGTGCGGTGCCCCTCGCCGCCGCCCTGGGCTGGCACGACGTGCCCCTCGCCGCCGACCTGCGCGCCGCCCTGCAGGACCCGCCGCACACCGTCACCGTGGACAACGACGCCAACCTCGCCGCCCTGGCCGAGTACCGCCACGGCGGTCACGCCGGCGTCCCGGACCTGGTCCACCTCACCGGCGGCATCGGCGTCGGTGTCGGGGTGATCTCCGCCGGGCGGGTGCTGCGCGGCGGCCGGGGCCTCGCCGGGGAGATCGGGCACCTCAGCCTCGACCCGAGCGGCCCGAGGTGCACCTGCGGGCGCGGCGGATGCGTGGAGGCGCTGCTCGGACTCGCGGCGGTGGTCCGCCGCCTGCTCCCCGACACCGCAGACGACGGCCCAGTCACCGACTACCTGCCGGAGGTGGACCGGATCCGCGCCCTGGCCCGCGGCGGTGACCCGCAGACCCTTGCCGAACTGGCCGGCATCGGCAGGCACCTCGGCCACACGGCGTCCGTGCTGGTCAACCTGCTCAACCCGGAGGCCGTGACGGTGGGCGGACACTTCGTGCCGTTGGCGCCGTGGCTGCTGCCCGCCGCCCGCACCGAACTGGCCGCCCGGGTGCTCGCCCCGCAGGCCGGCGGCGCCCGCCTGGACGCCTCCACCCTCGGGGCCACCGCGACCGCCCTGGGTGGAGCGGTCGCCGCCCTCGCCACCATCGAAAGTGGTCGACTTCCCGCGCGGTGACGACGTGGGTTCCCCGCCAGATCCTGCACCCGCGACCCTTGACCGCATCGACAGGTGGTGCCACTGTCAAACGGCCGCCCCACGTCCGGGCAACGGGGGCGGCTCGTTCTTCCGGGCCGTCGAAGCGCTTCACCGCATCAGTCGACGCCCCACCCCCACCACCGCGATGCCGCACGCCGCGACGTTCGTCGAAGCGCTTCGACCTGGTCGCCGGACGGCGAGCACGGAAGGTACGCCACGATGACCGACCGCACCGACCCGGCGACCGGCCCCCGCGTCGACGACCTGATGGACCGGCTGACCCTGCCCGAGAAGATCGGACTGCTGCACCAGTGCCAGGCACCGGTGCCCCGCCTCGGCCTGACCGCCTTCCGGACCGGCACCGAGGCCCTGCACGGGGTGGCCTGGCTCGGCGAGGCCACCGTCTTCCCTCAGGCCGTCGGCCTGGCCAGCACCTGGAACCCGGAGCTGATCCGGTCGGTGGGCGCTGCCGTCGGCGACGAGGTCCGCGCCAAACACCAGGCCGACCCCGACGGCGTCGGACTCAACGTGTGGGCCCCGGTGGTCAACCCGCTGCGCGACCCCCGGTGGGGCCGCAACGAGGAGGGCTGGTCGGAGGACCCGTGGCTGACCGGCCTGCTCGCCACCGCCTACGCCCGGGGACTGCGCGGCGACCACCCGTGGCGGCTGCGCACCGCCCCCACCCTGAAACACTTCCTCGGCTACAACAACGAGACCGACCGGGACCGCACCAGCAGCGACCTGCCACCCCGGGTGCTGCACGAGTACGAACTCCCCGCCTTCCGCGCCCCCCTGGCCGCCGGGGCGGCGGTCGCGGTGATGGCCTCCTACAACCTGGTCAACGGCGTACCGGCGCACCTGAGCCCCCTGATCGCCGACGAACTGCGCCGCACCGACGACGACGTCGTGGTGGTCGGCGACGCCGGGGCGGTCACCAACATCGCCGGATCCCAGCAGTACCTGCCCGACCACGTCACCGGGTTCGCCGCCGCGCTGCGCGCCGGCGTCGACAGCTTCACCGAGGACGGCACCGACACGACCCCCACCACCCGACGACTGACCGAGGCGCTGCGCCTCGGCCTGATCACCGAGGCCGACGTCGACCGGGCGGTACGCCGACTGCTCCTCCTACGCGCCCGCGTCGGCGACCTGGACCCACCCGGCGACGACCCGTTCGCCGACGTGCCCACCGACGTGGTCGACTGCCCCGCCCACCGCGACCTCGCCCGGGAGGCCGTCAAGGCGTCGGTGGTGCTGCTGCACAACGACGGGCTGCTCCCCCTCGACGTCGACGCCGCACCCCGGGTGGCCGTCCTCGGCCCCCTGGCCGACGCCGTCCACCAGGACTGGTACAGCGGCACCCCGCCGTACGCGGTGACCCTCGTCGAGGGCCTGTCCCGGCGGCTGCCGTCGGTGACCACCCACCCCGGCACCGACCGGGTCGCCCTGCGCGTCGACGACAGGTACGTGACCTGCCCCGCCGACCCCGACGGCGGCCCCCTCACCCTCACCTACGACACCGACGACACCGGGTTCGACGTCGTCGACTGGGGTGGCGGGGCGGTGGCCCTGCGGGCTGTCGGCAACGGCCGGCACGTCGGCGCCGACGACGACGGCACCCTGGTCAACGACCGGCCCGGCCCCGGCGGATGGGTGGTCCGCGAAACGTTCCGGTTCCACCACCGCATCGACGGCACCGTCGTCCTGCACCACCTGGCCACCGGCCGGTACGTCGCCGTCGACACCACCGGACGACTCCGGGTCGACGCCACCGGCCCGGACACCGCGACCCCCTTCACCATCGACCTCCTCGTCGACGGGGCCGCCGAAGCCGCCGCCCTCGCCGCCGCCGCCGACGTCGCGGTCGTGGTCCTGGGCAACCACCCCATGGTCAACGGCCGGGAGACCGAGGACCGCGACGACCTGGCCCTGCCCGCCGCCCAGGAGACCCTCCTGCGGACGGTCCGGGCGGCGAACCCGCACACCGTGCTCGTGGTCACCAGCAGCTACCCGTACGCGCTGGGCTGGGCGCGGCGACACGTACCGGCGGCGGTGTGGTCGGCCCACGGCGGCCAGGAACACGGCGCGGGCCTCGCCGCGGTGCTGCTCGGCGACGCCGACCCGGGCGGCCGGTTGACCCAGACCTGGTACGCCGACACGGCGGACCTACCCGACCTCCTGGACTACGACATCATCGGTTCGGACGCCACCTACCTCTACCACCGAGGTGATCCGCTGTACCCGTTCGGCCACGGGCTCAGCTACACCACCTTCGACTACGCTGATCTTCGACTCAGCGCGGCGACGATGGCCGCGGGTGAGGAGGTGGTGGTGAACGTCGAGGTCACCAACAGTGGCGTCCGAACGGGCGAGGACGTCGTGCAGCTCTACACCCGGCAGCGCCGCTCCCGGGTCAAGCAGCCGCTACGGCAGCTACGCGACTACGCCCGCGTCCGCCTGGCTCCCGGACAGACCCGGGTCGTCCGGCTCCGGCTGCGCGCCGCCGACCTGGCCCACTACGACCAGACCCGGCAGACGATGGTGGTGGAGGCCGCCACCCACAGCGTCCTCGTCGGCCGGTCGGCACACGACGTACGCCTCGTCGGCACCGTCCGGGTCCACGACGGCGACACCGCCGACACGACGTCGGTGCCCGCCGACACCGTGGACCGGCAGCCCTCCGGCGCCGGAGGGCGCCGATGAAGTCACCCGACCAGATCACCATCGCCGACGTGGCCCGCCACGCCGGGGTCGCCGGCAGCACCGTCTCGTACGTCCTCAGCGGCAAACGCGCCATCTCGGAGGTCACCCGCAACCGGGTCCTGGCCAGCGTCCGGACCCTCGGCTACCACCCCCACGCCGGGGCCCGCGCCCTGGCCAGCCGCCGCGCCAACGTCATCGCCCTGGTCCTGCCGCTGCGCGTCGGCATGCAGGTGCCGGTGGTGATGCAGTTCGCGATGGCAGTGGTGACCAGCGCCCGCAGCTTCGACCACGACGTGCTGCTGGTCACCTCCGACGAGGGGCCGGCCGGGCTGCGCCGCATCGCCGCCAGCGCCATGGTCGACGGCATCCTCCTGATGGACGTGGAACTCGACGACTCCCGGGTGCCGCTGCTGCGTGACCTCACCCGACCCAGCGTGCTGATCGGTTTCCCCGCCGACGCCACCGGACTGACCTGCGTGGACCTGGACTTCCACCGCGCCGGGCAGGTCTGCGTGGAGCACCTGGCGCAGCTCGGACACCGCAGGGTCGCCCTGCTCGGCGCACCACCGGCGGTCTACGACCGGGGCACCGGGTTCGCCCACCGCACCCGGGCCGGATTCACCGAGGCCGCCCACCGGCACGGGGTCACCACGGTGACCCGCCCTCTCCCGGAGGGCACCGCCGCGGTCCGCCAGGGCCTGCTCGACCTCCTCGACCGGCACCCCGACGTGACCGCGCTGGTGGTGCAGAACGAGGCGGCGGTCGGCCCGGTCCTGGCCACCCTGCCCACCCTCGGGCGGCGGGTGCCCCAGGACGTGTCGGTGGTGGCGATCTGCCCCGACCCGTTCGCCGAGCAGACCAGCCCCATGGTCACCTCGGTGCCGGTGCCCGCCGAGGAGGTGGCCCGGCAGGCGGTCGCCCTGCTGATGCGCAAACTCCGCGAGGACCCCGTACCGGATGCGACGTTGCTGTCCCCGCGCCTGACCGTCCGGGACAGCACCGCCGCACCACCCCCGCCCTGACCACCACCGCCGCCGACCCGCAGGATGCCGGGGCGGGGCTAGAATTCGCCCCGATGGACGCCCCAGACACCGCCGTCGAGACCCGCCCCTGCGCCCACTGTGGACGTGACGTGCCGCAGCGCACCGGAGCGGGCCGGCCGTTCCGCTACTGCCGCGACAACGACGGCGCCTGCCAACGGGACTCCCGCAACAACCGGATACGGCACCGCAACGCCCCCGGCCTGCCCGGCCAGGTGGCCCGCACCTGGGAGGCGGTGGACCGCCTCGACCAGATCGTGGCGACCCTCACCGAGACCCTGCACGCCGAGCTGTCCCCCGTCGGGGTGGAACGTCAACTCGCCCAGGTACGCGCCGAGGCCGCCGCCGCCGCCGCGCAGGCCCACACCGACCGCGACGAGGCCCGCCGCGCCGCCGAGGACGACCGGGCGGCGGCGACGCAGGCCC
>NZ_JBEPEQ010000177.1:0-7621 GCF_040300925.1 Micromonospora sp. NPDC000207 | reverse complement strand
CGCTTGCCTCCTCCCCGCTCTACCGTTCTCCGCGCTGGCCGTCCTGGGGGGGCTGTTGGGGGCGAGCGGGTCGGTCCGGCGACCGGTGGGTCGGGCCCGACCGACTGCCGACCCGGTGCTGCGGGGTGGTGCGGTGGCGGGTGTCCTGACCGCCCTCGCCCTGGTCGTCTCCACCACGCTCGCGATGCTCGGCGGGACGCTCCTGGCCACCGGTGCCACAGCCACCGTCGCCCCCACCACCGGGCTGGACGGCACCGTCCTGGCGGTCGGCACCGCGCTGCTCGCCGGGACGAGCGCGTACGGGCGCCGGGGCGGGATCTTCGGGACCTTCCTCGCGGTCTGCCTGGTCGCCCTCTTCCTGGCCTGGGTGCAGGCCCGGGGGTGGGCGGTCAGCTGGTGGGCCGTCGGCGCCGTGGCGCTCGGGGTGGGGCTGCTCGTCACCCGGATGGTGGAGACGTTCGGCGGGCCGAGGCCGGGGACGGTGGACCATCCGGACGGGGGTACGTCGGGGGACCTGGGCAGCAGTGGAGGCTGGTCGGTCGCCCGGTCCCGGCCGGTCCAGACCTGGTCACCAGCCCCTCCCGAGGGGCCCCGGTCCCGTCCGGTCGACCCCTGGGCCCGGCCGGACTGGCAGGTCGGCCCGCGCCGGTGGGACGACGGCGACGGTTGAGCCTCGGCCACGTCCGACGGGCGCGTCGTGATCTCGCCGGTTAGGCTCGGCAGATGACCGAGACATCAGCAGCCGGCACCGGAGGTCGGTCCTTCGACGAGCTCGACGCGCTCTCCACTGAGGAGCTGCGTGAGCAGGCCTTCGCGGTGGCCCGGGACCGGGGGGACGTCGGGTTCTTCTGGTCCATCCTGCGACGTCTGCCCAACGCCGACGAGATCGCGATGCTGGACGGGGCACCCAACTCGGTGGGGCCGACGGTCGACGAGGCGGTGGCCCTGTGGCGGGAGCTGACCGGTCACGGGTACGAGGAGACCGCCCCGCTGCTGCGGGCCAAGTTCATCGACTACCTGATGAGCCACTAGACGGTTTGGTTTGCCCCCCTCGGCGGAGCGGGAACTGATCACGTCATGGCAGTCACAAACGCTTCCGGCACCGCCCGGCGTCACGGGACCGCGGCGGGAACCGGCGCGGTGGCCGCGCTCGTCCTGGTCGGAGTCTGCGGCAGCCCGACGTACGTGAGTTGGGCCGAGGCCAACACCGACCCGGCCGGCGCGGGCGGATGGTTCCTGCGCCTGCTCGCCTGGCCGGCGTGGCAACTCGGGTTCGACGACGTACCCGGACTGTCCCCGGCCGACCTGCGGGCGCTCCTGCTGGTGGTGCTCGCCGCCGGGTTCCTCTACCTGCTGCCCACCACCGGTGCCGCCAGGGTGCCCGGTGGACTCAGCCAGTTCTTCACCGGCTGGGCCGGGTACGTCCTCGCCGGTGGGTTCACCGCGTTCCTCAGCTCGTTCCTGGAGGCCGACGCCTCGCTGGCGACCGCCTTCCAGTCCACCGGAATGGGTGTCACGTACGGCTTCTTCGCCGGCTGGATCGTCGGGGTGGCCAGCCTCGGCGGCCGGGCCTGACGCTCACCGACCCCACCCCGACCCCGGCGGGTCGGTCCCCGGCAGCGTCCCCCGCTCCGGAGGGCCGGTCAGCCGGTGGGCCGGTCGGGTTCGGTGGAGAGGAGCCGGTTGCGGGTGAGGACGCCGACCGGGGTGCCGCCGTCGCTGACCAGCACCCGGTCCACCGAGGCGGCGAGCATCGCGGCGAGTGCGTCGTATGCCGGGCTGCCCACTGCCACTGTGGGCAGGTCGACGCCCCCGGCGGGCAGCGGATCGAGGTCGTCCCGGGTGACCGGGGTGACGGCGAGTCGCCTGATGCCCCGGTCCGCGCCGACGAACTCCCTGACGAAGGGGGTCGCGGGCGCGCCGAGCAGCGCGGCCGGGGTGTCGTACTGCTCCAGGTGACCGCCCTCGGAGAGCACCGCGATCCGGTCGCCGAGCCGGACCGCCTCGTCGAGGTCGTGGGTGACCAGGACGATGGTCTTGCGCACCTCGGCCTGCAACCGGAGGAACTCCTCCTGCAACCGGGTCCGGACGATGGGGTCGACGGCGGAGAACGGCTCGTCCATCAGGAGCACCACGGGGTCGGCGGCCAACGCCCGGGCCACCCCCACCCGCTGCCGCTGCCCGCCGGAGAGTTCGTGCGGGTACCGGCGACCGAACTGGGCCGGGTCCAGACCCACCACGTCGAGCAGCTCCTCGACCCGACGTCGGGTCCGATCCCGGGGCCAGCCGAGCAGCCGGGGTACGGTCCCGACGTTGGTGGCGACGGTCTGGTGGGGGAAGAGCCCCACGTTCTGGATCACGTAGCCGATCCGGCGGCGCAGCTCGACCGGGTCGACGTGGGTGACGTCGGTGTCGTCGAGCAGGATCCGGCCCTCGCTCGGCTCGATCAGCCTGTTGATCATGCGCAGCACCGTCGACTTGCCGCACCCGGAGGGGCCGATCAGCACCACCAGCTCACCGGCGGCGACGTCGAGGCTCAACTCCCGGACGGCCTCGGTCCCGTCCGGGTAGCGCTTACGGATGCCGCGCAGGCTGATCGAGGCGGCGCGCGGACCGTCGGCGGCCCGGTCGGGGTCGGTGCCGGCGACGTCGTCCAAGGTACGGTCCACGTATGTCCCTCCGCCTGAGCTTCCGGGCCGACCCGGGCAACCCGTGGTTCTCCTGGCACTATGTGCGGGACAACTCTGACACGATCCTGTCGGCGTTGGGGGACCACACCTGGCTGACCGTACGGGCGGTGGTGATCGCCGCACTGGTCGGCCTGCCGCTGGCGGTCCTCGCGTACTGGGTCCGTCCGCTGTCCGGGCCGATCGTCGCCGTCACCGGCGTGCTCTACACCGTCCCGTCGCTGGCGCTCTTCGCGTTCCTCGGGCCGTACCTCGGCATCGGCGCTGTCACGGTCCTCAGCGTGGTGGTCCTGTACGCGTTGCTGGTGATCGTCCGCAACGCGGTGGCCGGACTCAACCAGGTGCCGGCGGAGATCCGGGAGGCGGCCGAGGGGATGGGGTACGGCCGGTGGGGCCGGTTGTGGCGCATCGAGCTGCCGCTGGCCCTCCCGGGCATCGTGACCGGGCTGCGGCTGGCCACCGTCTCCACGGTGGCGCTGGTCACGGTGGGGGTGGTGGTGGGCCGGGGCGGGCTCGGGCAGCTCATCTTCGCCGGGTTCCAGAACAACTTCTACAAGACGCAGATCATGACCGCCACGCTGCTCTGCGTCCTGCTGGCCCTCCTGGCCGACCTGCTCCTGGCCGGGGCGAGCCGACTGCTCACCCCGTGGCTCGCGCGGCGGTCCGGATGAGCTGTCGGCGGCACCACTGTCGGGTGGCACAGGCGGGGTGGGAGGACGGCCGGTGAGCGCGATCGAGCAGGCGGTGGTGTGGCTCAACGACCCGCTGAACTGGACCAACCCGGGCGGGATCCTGGACCGGCTCGGTGAGCACCTGAGCATGTCTGCGACGGCGGTGGCGCTGGGCTGCCTGGTGGCCTGGCCGCTCGGGCTCTGGCTCGGGCACACCGGCCGGGGCGGGGGTCTGGTCCTGCTGGTCTCCAACGTCACCCTCGCCGTACCGACGCTGGCGTTGTTGACCATCCTGCCGCTGACCTTCCTCGGTTTCGGTCGACCGGCTGTGGTGGTGGCGTTGGCGGTGTTCGCCGTACCGCCGCTGTTGGCCAACGCCTACACGGGCGTACGACAGGTCGACCCCCAGACCCGGGAGGCGGCCCGGGGGATGGGGCTCTCCGGTGGGCAGGTGCTGCGCCGGGTGGAGTTGCCGCTGGCGGTGCCGTACCTGGCCGCCGGGTTCCGGACCGCGGCGGTCCAGGTGATCGCCACCGCGGCGCTGGCCACCTTCGTCAACGGCGGAGGGTTGGGCGAGATCATCCGTTCCGGGTTCGGGCTGACCATCGCCGCCGGGGGTGGGCAGATCCTGGCCGGCGGGCTCCTGGTGGCCGGGCTGGCCCTCCTGGCCGAGCTGGTCCTGGCCGGGGTCGAGCGGCTGGTCACCCCGCGTCCGCTGCGGCCGGTACGCCGTCGAGCCGCCCGACGGGCGAGCAACGCCGTCGCCGGGAGCTGAGCGGTCCCGGACCGGCCGTGCCGGAGTGCACCTCTCCCGACTGGCGGGCTGGTCGTCCCGGGGGTTGGACTCGGTGACGATCCGGTGACAACTTCGGGTCCGGGTTTGTCGAAAGACCGGCTCAGGTTGTTGGGTGGGTTCACGGGCGTCGCACGAGCGGTTCCGCCCGTCGGACACGCGGCCGACCCGGCAGGGGCGCGCCGGGACACGGAAGGCGGGCCGAATGCGCGCGCGTACACGTCTGGCGATCGGGGCGGCCTCGGCCGTCGCGGCGGCGGGGTTCCTCACCGGATGCGGGGACGCCGGCTCCTCGGGCACCGAGGCCCCCCAGCAGCAGGCTTCGGGGGAGGGCTGCGCGCCGGTGGCCGGCGAGCAGCTGGTCGCCCTCACCGACGACAAGAACCTCCAGAACGCGGACAACGTGATCCCCGCGATCCAGACCAAGGTGGCCGACCCCCAGGTCGTGGCCGCCCTGGACAAGGTCTCCGCAGCGTTGGACACCGAGAAGCTGATCCAGCTCAACAAGGCGGTGGACGTCGACCGTAAGACGTCCCGGGTCGCCGCCGCCGAGTTCGCCGCCGCCAACGACCTCACCGCCGGACTGACCAGGGGGTCGGGCGGCCGGATCGTGGTCGGGGCCGGCAACTTCGCCGAGAGCCAGACCCTCGGCGAGCTGTACCGGATCACGCTCACCGCGGCCGGGTACGAGGTGACGGTCCAGACGGTCGGCAACCGGGAACTCTACGAGCCCGCCCTGGAGCGGGGGGAGATCCAGGTCGTCCCGGAGTACGCGGCCACCATGGCCGAGTTCCTCAACACCAAGGCCAACGGGGAGAACGCGGACCCGGTCTCCTCGCCGGACGTCGACGCCACAGTCGAGGCGCTCAGGGGGCTCGGTGAGAAGGCGGGTATCTCCTTCGGTGCCCCGTCCACGGCCCAGAACCAGAACGCCTTCGCCGTCACCCAGGCCTTCGCCGACCGGCACGGGGTCCGTACCCTCTCCGAGTTGGCCGAGAAGTGCTCGGGTCAGGCGACGGTCCTGGGCGGCCCGCCGGAGTGCCAGGAAAGGCCCTTCTGCAAGCCGGGACTGGAGAAGACCTACGGGCTCTCGTTGGGCTCCTTCTCCTCCCTCGACCAGGGTGGCCCGTTGACCAAGACCGGTCTGCGTACCGGCACCATCAGCGTGGGTCTGATCTTCTCCTCGGACAGCGCGTACGCGGCGGGCTGACCCGTACGACCTTCCGCGATGGGGTGCCGGGCTGAGTCCGGGCACCCCATCGGCGCGTCTCCGAGCACCCATCGTCGTTCTGGTGACTGCGTACGGTGATCGAGGCTGGTGGGTAAGGGAACATCTGTCGGGTCCCTGACCTCGCAAGCCTGAGAGTTTTCGACTGGGATGTCCGCCGCCGTTCCATTACCGGGGGTCACCTCGGTAGGCTGTGGACCCATGTCGGCACCGGTTTCCGCCCCCGAACGGCGGCCCCCGTCCCTGTTGACAGTCCTCTTCTGGGCCGGTGTGGCATTGGCGCCGGTCGCAGCCCTGATCCTGCTGGTGGCGGAGAGCAACGGGCCGCTGCGGGTCGCCGCGGTCCTGGCCATCGGGGCGGTGGTGCTGATCGGACTCTCGATCACGCTGCGGGCCGACGGTGGTGCCGCCGGAGTCGACCCCGAGCAGGCGCAGGAGGAGCTCGACGACCTGCGCCGGGAACTGCGTTCCGAGATCGTCGCCGCGGCCCAGCGGGGCAACCAGGCACTGGACCAGGCACACCGGGCCCAGGAGGCGGTGGCCGCGCTGCGCCGACGGCTCGACGACGCGTCCGCCCCGGTCGCCGCAGCCCCGGTCGTCGCCGCCTCGGCGGCTGCCCCGGTGGTCGCCGTTCCGGTGGCAGCGGCCTCGGCCGCCGTCCCGGTTCCACCACCCGGTGTGGAGGCGGATCCGCACGGTGCCGGTCGGGCCCGGGTCGTGAGCCCGGAGCCGGCCGACGACGTGGTCGTGGCGAAGTCGGTGCCCCCGACCGGTACCGCCCGGCCGTCGGCCGTCCGTGAACCGGAGCCCGGTTCCGAGGACGGTTGGGAGCAACGGCCGCGTGTGGCGGCCCGGAACCCGGGCGGCTGGGGGCGTACACCTGTCGACGTGGCCCCGGACGAGCCGGAGGGCTGGGGGCGGGCCGCGCGCCCCGTCGAGCCGGCGGAGCCGGCCGCGCGGACCGCCGGACCGGTGCATCACGGTGGACCGGTGGACCACGGCGGACAAATGGAGCATGGCGGACCGGTGGACCGGGGTGGACCGGTGGGAGCCGGTCGTCGACGGGCCGCCGACGACGAGGCGGAGCCGGACTGGGATCGTGCTTCCGAAGGGCGGGAGGCGGCCTGGGAGGACCGGTCCCGCCCGCAGCACCCCGGGCGGTCCCACCCGGCCGCCGGCCCCGAGTACCCGGCTGCGGGTCGCCCCGGCCCGCACCAGCGCCCCGACCCCCGGGGCGGCGGCCACGACTCCCGGGCCTGGCCTCCGGCCGGCGGGCCGGAGGCGGGACCCCGGCCTCCGCTGGTACGGCACACCGAGACCGTGCACGTCACCCGGCACACTGTGGTTGACGGATCCCGAAGCGACGACCGGTACGGCGACGACCGGTACGGCGACGACCGGTACGGCGCGGATCCGCGTACCGGCGGCACCACCCCCGCCGACGAACGCCAGTGGTCCGGGTACGCCAGGTCGGCCGAGCACGGCTCCGAGGCGGGCGGCCGACGGGGGTGGCCCGAATCCGATCGGCACGTCGGTCCCGGCGGCGACGACCGGGGCTGGGGTGACCCGGGGCCGGACAGCCGGTACGACGAGCGGGGTCGACAGCGTGCCGAGTCGCCCCGGTCCGACCAGTGGAGCGGGTACGGCGAGCCGGTCCGGTCGGACCGGTGGCACCCGGATGCGCAGCGACAGCACGGGGAACCCGCCTCGGCCCGACCGAGGCACCACGGCCAGCCGGTGGACGAGTGGTCGGCCACGCAGGGTGAGCCGACGCCCGACCGGTCGCCCCACCGAGGCGGACAGACCTGGCCCGAGCAGCGGGACCGGCGCAGCGCCGACCGGGGTGAGGTGCCCGGGGGCGGCTGGTCCGGGAACCCCGACGAGTCACCCCGTCCCGAACAGCCGGCCCGTCCCGGCCGGAGCGCACCGTACCGGTCCGACGCGGAGTCGCACCCGGAGCGGGTCGAGTCGTACCCGGACCGGGAGTCCGCCGGTCAGTGGTCCGAGGCGCGGGCCGGGGACCGGTGGGCCGAGGTCCGCGACGACGAGCGGGGTCGGGAGGTCCGGGTCGGTCAGCGGCACGCCCGGATGCACGCCGACGCCGACGGCGGCGGGTTCCGGGTGGAGGACCGCTGGTCCGAGGTGCGTCACGGCGAACCGCCCCGTCAGGCTGGGCACCGGGACCGGTCCGGCCCGCCGGGGCGTACCGCGCTGCCCGCCGGTTGGGAGCCGGTGCCCCACA
>NZ_JBEPEQ010000176.1:0-7635 GCF_040300925.1 Micromonospora sp. NPDC000207 | reverse complement strand
ACCGCCGCGAGGGCACCGCCACCGGCCGCCGCCGCGACCAGTCCGGGGGTGCCCGCCCCGAGAAGTTCGTTGACGATCGCCCCGCCGAAGCCGAACGCGCCGGTGAATCCGGCGACCACCTCGACCGACACGGGTCCGTCGACGTCCCCGCCGATCGCGTGGAACAGCTCGGTGCCGAGTAGCGACAGCGCCAACACGCCGACACCGACCGCACCGATGATGAGGAAGATCAGAGTCCCGGTGGCCACGCCCCGCAGGGTACCGACGCTGCGCAAACGCAGGAAAGCGGTGAGGTTCGTCTCGTGGTCTGGGATTGAACGACCGCAGCCCTCGGACGTAGTAGGACCGACCGTACCGCGTCGGCGGAGCTCCGCCGACCACGATCTGTGGAGTTGCCGTGGACCTGCTGAACAGTGCACCTGCCGACACGATTCGGGACAACTGTCCCCCGGACGTCGTGCGAAAGCACATCGATCCACTGGGCAGGGAGGGCAGGCAGGAACTCTACGAGGACAGCGAGGTGCAGCGCCTGCTCGGTCCCGCTATCGAAGTCGCCGACAATCTCAAGCGGGAGGAAGGGATCAAGGCGCAAGCCACTCAGCGGGCCGCTGACGGCTTTCTGTACCACGAGGAGAGTCACCGCAACGCTGACGGATTTCCTGTTTCCCCTCCGTACGTCAACCCGGGCCACGCCGTTTTCCCTCACACGATGGAAGGGACAACACTGAGTGGCGAGCCCGTAGAGGTGGAAACCATGAAGGTCGTTCACTACATGAACAGCCGCGGTGAAGACGCGATGCTTGCCCGACAGGATCGCCTCAAAGCTCTGGGGTTCGAGGACTCCGTCGTCGGTAAGGAGGAGAACGAATTCATGGCGGCCGTCGGAGACGGGCGTGGCACTTCCGAAACACTGCTCACCAACCGTCGGGCAGAGAAGGCGCAGAAACAGGAAGCACTGGGTGCTGCGGTCGCCGAGGTCTCCACCAGGATCAGGGTCGCCGACTTCCAGCGGGTCAACGTGGCCCAGGCGCGGTTGGGATCGCCGGTCCCCGGCCGGGCGCAGGCTTCGGCAACGCCTCCGAAGGGGCAGACCAACCTGCCGTCGACGAGTCACTCCCCGGGGCGCTGACCGGCCCGAAAGGTCAGCACGGGCAAGGTGCAGGCGGATGTTCCAGACCCGTTCCGGCATGACCGCCCGCGAAGCGCAAGGCTTCCGGGGAGTTGTCGGGAACAATGGGTGGATGCGCTGGACCGTGCTCGACTCACCGATCGGCGAGTTCTCGGTCGCCACCGACTCCAGGGCGGTCTGCGGGGCGCACTTCGGGCGGGAGTCCTCCGCCGTCGAGGAGTCGGAGCACGAGCTGGACCGGCGGGTGGTCGGGGAGCTGCGGGCCTACTTCGCGGGCGAGTCGACCGGGTTCACCGTCCCGGTGGTCGCGCCGAGGGGTTCGGACTTCGAGCGGGCGGTGTGGCGGGAGATGACCCGGATTCCGTACGGGGAGACGTCAACCTACGGCGAGGTGGCGCGGGCGGTCGGGGAACCGGGTGCGGCCCGGGCGGTCGGGGTGGCCTGCAACCGTAATCCGATCCCGGTCATCGTCCCCTGCCATCGGATCGTCGGGGCGGGCGGGAAGCTGGTCGGGTTCGGTGGCGGGCTGACCCGCAAGGTGACCCTGCTGGAGTTGGAGGCCGGTGTGGCCCTCCGGCGCGCATGGACCTGAGGTCCCGGCACGCCTGGACCTGAGCCTCACCCTCCGACCGACCATCTCGACGCCCACGATCGTTTGCAGTTAATCGACACCTTCTCCGGCGTGTCGGGTAGGTCAACAACCAACGATCATCGTGCGCCAAGCGCCAAGCGCCAGCGGTCATGGGTTCCGGGCGATGTCTGTTCACCGAGGCGCGGGCGGGGTCGCCAGGTCAGGCGGAGAAGTCGAAGCGGCCGGTGTGGAGGTCGGTGAGGAAGGCGGCCCAGGCGGTGGCGGGGTAGACAAGGGTGGGTCCGGTGCGGTCCTTGCTGTCGCGGACGGCGTACCGCGCACTTCCGTCGAGCACCGGCCCGGCCTCGACGCAGTTGCCACCACCGTTGCCGCTGCGGGTGCTGACGTGCCAGGCCACGGGCAGGTCGCTGCTGTCGGGCAGGTCGGTGATCGCCATGTCGCTCACTCCAGACGTGCTTCGAGGTCGAAGAGGATCCGCTGTACGGCACCATTGCGTAGCGCCGCCCGGCGCAGCCGATCGTAACGCTGGTGCAGCGAAGCGGCCTTCCCTCCTTCGACAACCACCGCGCCGACAGCGGTTGAAACGCAGCCAGCGGGTGGATAGGGGCGACGCATCCGGAAGACGTCAAAAGTGCCGTCAGGGCTCGGGTGTGCTCCCGCGCTCGCTGGCAGGATCATGACCTCAACGTTCGGCCAGCCCGCCATCGTGCGAAGGTGAGCGAGTTGAGCACGCATCACCTCAGGCCCGCCCACAACTCGACGGAGGGCACCCTCATCGATGATCGTGGAGAACTGGACCGGGTCGGGCTCTTCCAGTCGCTGCTGTCGCTGCATTCGGACCTCAACGTAGCGGGCGAGATCGTCATCTGAGGCGGAGTCGTCCCAGGCTCGAATCAATGCCTCCGCATAGGCGCGGGTCTGGAGCAGGCCGGGGATGACGGAAGTCTGGAAGGAGTTGATGGCGGTGGCTCGGCTCTCCAGCCAGATCCAGTCGATCAGCGACCCGGCGACATTGGCACTGAACCCGTCCCACCAGCCCTTCTGCCAGGCGTCCTGGGCCATGGTCTTGAGGTCGTCCCGGCGACGCGGATCGTCGATGCCGCACAGGTCGAGGTAGGCGAGGACCTCGGGAACCCGGGGCGGGATGATCCCGGACTCCATCCGGCTCACCGTCGAGGCGTTGCGGTTGATGTAGTCGCCCATTTCTTTGAGGGTGAGCCGGGACTTCTCCCGCATCTCGCGAAGCTGCTGCCCGATCCACTGTGCCCGCAGCGTCACAGCCTGCTCGTTTGGCATCCAGCGCTCCCGCCGTGCATCGAGGTTCACCGTCATGCCAAACAGCATGTCGCCTGAAACCCCGATAAGCAAGCTTGCGCACACGGAGAGTGTCGTGCATTCTGCGTGTGGCTGTGGTTACCGAAGGTGATCAGTGGTCGAGATGGGACGGACCGGGGTGGGTCGGCTTGGCGGCATGCCCACCCCGGTCCGGGAACGAGCCGAACGGGAGACACCTCACGGTGGACGGCGTCCCGGGGATCGGACTCCCCGACTGTCTACCACGCCGTACCCGCTGTGGGCGGGCACCGGCGCGTGCTGTGTGCGTACCGCTTCGGTTGTGGGCCGGGGTGCGTCGAGCTGACAGCGCATCCCGGCGTCGAGCCGGGCGGGCGTGCGGGCCCCGCCGCGAATCCCCCTCGCGGCGGTGACGGACCGCGCGTCCGCCCCTTCCCCGAGGGGTACGCCGTCGATGGGACTGCACGAGAGTCGGGCACGGGTGGAGAGCCGTGCCGCACACGAGATCATCGCTGCCCACGTACCCGATCCGGGTGGGCTGTGTCGGATCTGCCGGTCTCCGGGGCCGTGCCGACCGGCGAACGTGGCGGCGAACCGGCTCGTCGAGTTGGGGTTGCCGGTGCTGCCCGAAGTGGTGTCGGAGTCTCACCTGGCCGCTCTGCTTCGATGGCGGCCCGCGCGCCGACCGGGGCGGACAAGCGGCTGCGTTCCCGTCGGCCTCGAACACGGGGCGCAGTCGTGACCGGTCGGCGGCTCCCCGTCCTGGTCCGCGCCGCCTGGCGGGTGGTGGAGCACCACCGTCATCATCGCTGTCCGGCCTGTGGTGTCGGGGGTCGGTGTCCGGCGGTCGAGGTGGCACGCGCCCGGATCAGGGCGTGGCGGCGGTACGGATCGTGACCGTCGACCTCAGGGCCGGGGACGTGGTCGATGTGACCCGGGCGGCGAGTGTGCAGTTTCTTCGGCGGCCGTTCGTCGCTCGGGTGATCCGGGTCCGCACGGAACTGCTCACCTACCACGGCTGGTGCTGGCTCGACGTGTACCAGCTCGACGAGCGGGGCGACGCGGTCGAGCGCCGGACGATCTTCGTGCAGCCGGCCGGGCTCCGCGTCGTCGACACCAGCGCCGAACGGGTTACCAGCCGGGTGCCGGCAGCCCGTCGGGTCAGTACCGCACGGAGCGCGCGGCGGATGGGAAAGTGACGGGCGTTACACATATCCGTCTCATGTTGCCGCACCCGACTCACCGGTCCGGCCGTTGGTTGGTGGACGCCGTCGGACCCACGCGACCATCTTGCGGAGGAGAAGCAGTGCCGACTGTGGTTGACGCTCCCCCAGAAGGGCTATACAAAAGTGGTATGGCCTTCACCCTGACGCTCAAGCCCGAAGTTGAACAGCGGCTCCGTGAGCTTGCGGAGGCCGAGCACCGTTCCATGCACAAGACGGTCGAGCTGGCGATCCAGGAGTACCTCGACCGCCAGGAGCGCAACGAGTGGACCCGCCAGGCTGCCCGGCGGGTTCGTGAGCGGAACGCAGAGTTCTACGAGATGTTGGGGGACCGGTGACGCGATCCTGGCCAGACGCCGAAGACCTGCTTCTTCTGCTTGCCAGTTGCACGGCCTCACAGACGGTGGTGCGGGACGGGGGCATCCTCTACGCCGCCGCCGCTCGCCCTCACGCACGCCTGGTGGACGCCCAGGTCTATCCAGCACCGCTGAACCAGGCGGCCGCCCTTCTGCACGGGATCACGGTTTGGCGTCCGCTCGACATGTGGAACGCCAGCCTTGCCTGGACGGCAATGGATGTCTGCCTGGAGCGCGTCGACATGTTGCTGAACATGCCCGCCAAGGAACGGATGGCGCTTACCGAGGCGTTGACCAGTGGCGAGGTCGACTCGGTGGAGGAACTGGCCATGCGGCTGTCGCCGTACCTGGAGATGTCGGGCTGAAGGCGGACGCGGCGAGGGCCGGGTCCAGAACGGACCCGGCCCTCGCCGGTGCTGCTGGTGCGTCAGTAGCGGGTCAGCGCTCGACCTCGCCGGTGATGAAGCCCTCGACGGCCGCGTGCGCCTCGTGGTCGGCGTACTGGACCGGGGGGGACTTCATGAAGTACGACGAGGCCGACAGGATCGGTCCGCCGATCTTGCGGTCCAGGGCGATCTTGGCGGCCCGGACCGCGTCGATGATGACGCCGGCCGAGTTCGGCGAGTCCCAGACCTCAAGCTTCAGCTCGGCGTTGAGCGGGGTGTCGCCGAAGGAGCGGCCCTCCAGGCGGATGTAGGCCCACTTGCGGTCGTCCAGCCACGGGACGTGGTCGGACGGGCCGATGTGCACGTCGCTCTTTGCCATCTCGTGCGGCACCTGGGAGGTCACCGACTGGGTCTTCGAGATCTTCTTCGAAACCAGGCGGTTGCGCTCCAGCATGTTCATGAAGTCCATGTTGCCGCCGAAGTTGAGCTGGTACGTGCGCAGCAGCTCGACGCCCCGGTCCTCGAAGAGCTTCGCGAGGGCGCGGTGCACGATGGTGGCCCCGACCTGGCTCTTGATGTCGTCGCCGACGATCGGCAGCCCGGCGTCGGTGAACTTCTGCGCCCACTCCGGGTCGGAGGCGATGAAGACCGGCAGGGCGTTGACGAAGGCGCACCCGGCGTCGATCGCCGCCTGGGCGTAGAACTTGTCGGCCTGCTCGGAGCCGACCGGAAGGTACGACACGACCACGTCGACCTGGGCGTCACGCAGCGCCTTTGCCACGTCGACAGGCTCGGCGTCGGACTCTTCGATGATCTCGCGGTAGTACTGTCCCAGACCGTCGAAGGTCGGGCCGCGCTGGACGCTGACGCCGGTCGGCGGCACGTCGCAGAGCTTGATGGTGTTGTTCTCGCTGGCGACGATCGCCTCGGCGAGGTCCATGCCCACCTTCTTGGCGTCCACGTCGAACGCCGCGACGAACTGCACGTCCGAGACGTGGTAGTCGCCGAAGGTGACGTGCATGAGACCCGGGACGCGGTCGTTCGGGTCGGCGTTGCGGTAGTACTCGACGCCCTGGATCAGGGACGAGGCGCAGTTACCCACACCGACGATGGCGACGCGGACGGAGCCCATAGCGTCTGCCTCCTTCTTCATCATCACGGCCGCTCTGTCCTGGAGTCACCAGGCGGGGGCGGGCTGCTGTCATCTCGTGCTCCGTCGACCGACCCGGTTTGCGGGGCGGTCGGCGGTCGGCCGGAGCGCTCGTTGGCGATGAGCTCCTCCAGCCAGCGGACCTCACGTTCACAGGCGTCGAGCCCGTGACGCTGGAGTTCCAGGGTGTACGCGTCGAGGCGCTCGGCTGCCCGGCCCAGCACGTCGCGAAGCCCTTCACGACGTTCCTCGATCTTTCGGCGACGACCTTCCAGGATCCGGAGCCGGGTGGCCTGGTCGGTGCGGGCGAAGAAGGCGAAGTGCACCCCGAAACCCGTGTCGTCGTACGTTTCCGGACCGGTCTGGGCGATCAGCTCGGCGAACCGCTCCTTGCCCTCGGCTGTGATTTTGTAGACCACCCGACCGCGTCGACTGGTCAACGCGGGCACCTCCTGGGCGGTCGCGGGCGTCTCGTCGGCTTCGGTGATCCACCCGGCCGCCTGCAACCGGCGCAGGGTGGGGTAGAGCGAGCCGTAACTGATCGCCGCCCGGATCGCGCCGAGCTTGGCGGAGAGCTCCTTGCGCAGCTCGTAACCGTGCATCGGGGCTTCCTGGAGGATGCCCAGGACGGCGAGCTCAAGCACCGGCCACCCCTCTCACCCCGAGACCCGATCAGCTCTTTTCGCACGATGTATCGGTCCGATACATCGCACGGTAGCGGCTCGTCCGGACGAGGGCAAACACGGGTCTACGGCGTGCCGCCGTGACGGATCGTGACGGCGGTCGCCTCGCCGGGACGAACCGCGTACCCTTTGCCGCATGCGTGGCTCTCGCCAGGTGGTCGACTACTCGCTCCAGAAGCGGGCAGTTCTGCGTGAGCTCCTCGCGGGCCGGGTCGGGACGTACGACGTCTGCGACGCCTCGCCCTATCTGAAGAACGCCGCCCGGTTCCACGGGGAGGCCACCGAGGAGCGCTGCCCGATCTGCCGCAGTGAGAACCTCACACACGTCCATTACATTTATGGAGACGAGCTCAGGCAGTCCGCCGGCCAGGCGCGGACCCGGGCCGAGCTACCGGCTCTGGCGATGACGCTGCGTGAGTTCCAGGTCTTCGTGGTGGAGGTGTGCCTCGGCTGTGGCTGGAACCACCTCGTCGAGCAGTACCTGCTCGGCCGGGACGGGCTCGCCGACGGCGTCGAGGGCGAGAGGCGCAACGGTGGAGTCGGCTGACAGGAAAACACTCCGGGGGCCGCGGCGACTGCCGGCTGCGGTGACGGGTGTTTCAACTCACGGCAAACCGGTGGCGGCGCATCAGCGTCCCACCGCGACCGGCAGGGTGTGAGGAATGAACTCGTACGGCGATCCCAGTTCCCCCTACGGGCGGGCGCACATCCCAGATGCGGACGACGCGTACCGCTCGCCGGGGACCGGTAGGTCACCTGTGCAGGATGGTCCGGCCCCGACCGGCCGGGCGTCGGCTTCGGTCACGCCCCGCGCCGCGTCCAG
>NZ_JBEPEQ010000175.1:0-7678 GCF_040300925.1 Micromonospora sp. NPDC000207 | reverse complement strand
CCCGCCCCTCCGACACCCCGCCCCTCCGACACCCCGCCCCTCCGACACCCCGCCCCTCCGACACCCCGCCCCTCCGACACCCCGCCCCTCCGCCCCTCCGCCCCTCCGCCCCTCCGACACCCCGCCCCTCCGACACCCCGACCCTCCGACACCCCGACCTCCCGACCTCCCGACACCCGACACCGACACCGACACCGACACCGACACCGACACCGACACCGACACCGACACCGACACCGACACGGGCGATTTCCTTGATCGTTTGCGGTTTACCTACCCGACACGCCGGGAGGGGAGTAGGTAAACCGCAAACGATCAAGGAACGCGTTGGTGTGACAGCAGGCGTCGTCGTTTCATCCCCTGTGGACCGACACAGAGTGGTGTCGTGGCCGCAGTCACGTAACGGATTCCCGCTGCCGCATGCGATCCACGCGCCGTACCGCTAGGTTGTTCAGATGCCTCCCGCGACAGCCACCCATCCGACGTGGTGGGCGGCGCTGTGCGCGCTGCGGGATCTGACCCGCCTGGCGGCGACCGTCCTGGTCCTCGCCTTCGGCCTCGGAGGGGCGACCCTCTCCCTCACCGAGGCCACCGCCACCGCGTCGGTGACTCCGACTGTGGTGACGAGTCACGTCGCCGACCTCCGCCCGGAGCCGTCAGCGGTGACCACGGTCGCAGAGCCGGCCCCGCAGGAACAGTCGACGGCAGGCGAGCCCGAGTCGCCGCCGCCCGCGATCGTCGCCGAGGCGGCACAGCGGGCGGGGTCGCCCCTGACACCGGGGGTTCCCGACCGGCGCGGCCCGCCGCAGAACTGACCGGCGGTCGTCACCGCAGCACTGACCGGCGCGGCCCGCCGCAGCACTGACCGGCGCGGCCAGCCGCAGAGCTGACCGGCGGTCGTCACCGCAGCACTGACCGGCGGTCGCCGCCGACCAGGAGCAGCCGACCAGGAGCCGCCCACCAGGAGCCACCCCCGGCACCACCGGCGACCGGTAGCCGACCGGCGCCCGAGGGGCACCCCGCTGACGAACGCACGGCCCGGTGTCCGCCCGCCCGGGACACCCCGATTCTCTTGTTCCACCCGCCTTTCCCCCGCCGCCCTTCCCCTCCGTCGAACCCGAGGTGCTGGTGATGCAGACCGTCCTCTCATCCTTCATGATCGATATCCCGCAGGCCGCCGTGATCTGGCTGGCTCTGCTCACAGTGGTCGGCGTCGCCGTCGCCGCGCTCCTGGCCCGCCCCGGGAGACTCCGCCTCGGCGTGGCGAGCCGGATCAGCCAGGCCGCCATGCCGAGCAGGCGCGACGACGACGGGGCCGACGAGGAGGAGCGGGAACGGGACCGCTACGCCCAGGAGATCGCGGTGGCGGCCGACCGGGCGGGCACCACCGCCCAGCGGCGTCGGGCCGAGTGGCTGGCCGCCCAGGAGGAGGTCGAGTCGGCCTGGACGGCGTACCAGGAGTCGGAGGAGAACGTCGGTCGGCTCATCACCGCCGCCTCGATGCCCCTGCCCCACACCGCGCAGACCCCCTCCGAGTACGCCGACCGGGAGCGGTTCATGCACCGGACGGCGCTGGACGCGTACTGGCGGCGGGAGATCTCCGTCGAGCAGCTCAGCGACGTCTTCGGACACCGCAACGGGTGGGACCCGCGTCGGCACCCCGTCGAGCAGGAGCTGTTCCTGCACCAGGCGGTACGCGACAACCTGTTCGCCCGGCACGAGGCGGCCCGGGAGAAGGAGCAGGCAGCGTGGCGGACCGCCGAGCTGGCAGTCGCCGCCGCGAACAGCCTCCGCGCCGAGGCGATCGCCGCCGCCGAGCCGGCCCCGGTCGCCGAGCAGCCGTTGCTGCCCTTCTCCGACACCATGGAGGTGCCGGTGGTCGCCCCCCGCCGACGGGGACGCGCCACCGCCCCGGCGTTCTGACGAGGTTGGACGCACCCGGGCGGCGAAGTCCGCCCGGGTAGAGGACGGGCGAGCGCTCACGGCGGGCGAGCGCTCACGGCGGGCGAGCGCTCACGGCGGGCGAGTGCTCACGGCGGGCGAGTGCTCACGGCGGGCGAGTGCTCACGGCGGGCAGACGGAGGCGCGGGGGCCGGAAGGCGCGGCGTCCCGGTGGCGGTGTCGGTGGGCTGAGTTAGCGTGGTGTCATGTCCCAGGAGACGTGGCTGTTCGTCGTTCTCGGTGGTGCCCTGGCCGTGGCGACGCTCGTCGGTGCGGCGCTGTTGGCCTTCCGGCTGTGGAAGACCCGGCAGATGCTCGGTGCCCTGGGGGCCAAGGGGAAGGTGGCCTTCTACGGCGCGCTGGCCTACACCATCCTGCCGGTGGACCTGCTGCCCGACCCGATCTATCTGGACGACATCGGGGTGCTGGCCGCCGCCCTGCTCTACCTGGCCCGGCTGGCCCGCAAGCGGGGCGACTCCACCCCCGCCGACTCCACTTCCACCGACTCCGCCCGTCCGGTCTCGGCCGCGCCGGACGCCGGACGGCTCACCAGGCCCGTGCCATGATCGGGAGATGTCACCGAACCGGGCCGACCACCGGCTGGACCCGCGCGACGACCGGGTCACCCGGTTCTGCGCCGAACGCCACCTCGCCACGCTGACCACCCTGCGGCCGGACGGGACGCCGCACGTCGTACCGGTCGGGGTGACCTTCGACGGCGAGTCCGGCATCGCCAGGGTGATCACCTCGCGGACGTCGCTGAAGGCCCGCAACGTCGCGGCTGCCCCGCACTCCCCGGTGGCGGTCTGTCACGTCGACGGGCGGCGGTGGCTGACCATCGAGGGCCGGGCCGTCGTCCAAGCCGACGCCGACTCGGTCCGCGAGGCCGAGCAGCGGTACGCCGACCGTTACCGCACCCCACGCCCCAACCCGGACCGGGTGGTCATCGAGATCACTGTGACCCGCCTCCTCGGCAGCCTCTAGCGACACGTCCCACGCACGTCATCCCGAAAGAACCGGCCCGACGGTGAACTGGCCGCCACCGGATACGTCAGTCAACCTCGGCCAGGAGCTGGCGGACTATCGAAGCAAGGGCAGCCTGCCCCAGGGCTGCCCAAACGACGTCAGACACCTCGTCGAGCGTTTCGGAGCGCTCAGGGGCGAGGTGAAGGAGTTCGCCGCCGACCAGTGGGACGGCCGGGACACGATGAGGTGGGACGCACTTCTGGCGGCCGCCAACATGAACTACCAGGCGGAGATGGGACCGGGCACGCTCACATCCGCCGCCGCAGCATCCGCCCCGGGGCAACCGGCCGGGACGGTGACGACGAGGAACTCGGCCCACCGACGACGGCCGGCGCGCTGACCGGGTTCCGGTGGGGACGACCCGGCCTGCCGGTGGCAGGCCGGGTCCGCCTCAGGGTTGCGGGGCGACAGGGTCGCCGGTCTCAGCGTCGGTGACGGTGATCGCCTCCATCGGGCAGGAGTCGGCCGCGTCCCGTACCTCCTCGGCCGGGTCGACCAGCCCGGCCAACGGCTGTGACAGCCCGTCGACGAGTCTGAAGTGGGTCGGGGCGGTGCTGGCGCAGATCCCGGCCCCGATGCACTGGGCCTGGTCGACGCGGACCCGCCAGTCGTTCTCCCCCATCGGATTCCTCCTCGCTACCAGGCGACAGGCAGGGCGGTCAGGCCGCGTACCAACAGCCCTGTCTTCCAGGTCAGCTCCGACTCGGGCACCGCCAGGCGCAGGTCGGGGGTACGGCGTACCAACGTTTCCAGCATCACCTGCAACTCCATCCGGGCGAGCTGTGCCCCGACACAGTGGTGTGCCCCGTGACCGAACCCGACGTGCGGGTTGACCACCCGGGACAGGTCGAGGGTGTCCGGGTCGGTGAAGACCCGCTCGTCGCGGTTGGCCGAGACGATCGAGGCGATCACCGGTTCACCGGCCCGGACCAGGACCCCGCTCAGCTCGACGTCCTCCAGGGCGTACCGGGGGAACGCGGCGGTCGCGCCCAACGGGATGAACCGCAGCAGCTCCTCGACCGCGCCGGGGATCAACTCCGGCTCGGCACGCAGACGCTTCCAGCCGCCCTCCTCGGTGAGCAGGACGTACACGAAGTTGGGAATCTGGGTCACTGTGGTCTCGTGCCCGGCAGCCAGCAGACCGGCGGCGAGCTGGACGACCTCCTCCTCGGTGAGCCGGTCGGCGTCGGCGTCGCGGGCCTGCACCATCGCGGTCAGCAGGTCGTCGGTCGGCTCCTGCCGACGGCGGGCGATCAGCCCGGCCATGTAGTCGAACAGGTTCTGGATGTACGTCTGCGTCTGCTCGGCGCTCAGCGAGGTGGTGGAGACGATCGCCTCCGCCCAGGTGTGGAACCTGTCCTGGTCGGTGACCGGGACACCGAGCAGGTCGCAGATCACCCGGATGGGCAGCGGCGTGGCGAGGTGTGCCACCAGGTCCGCCGGAGGACCGGCGGCGAGCATCCCGTCGACCAGTTCGTCGGCGACCGCCCGGGTCCCCTCCCGCAGCCGCTCCACCCGACGGGCGGTGAACGCCTTGGCGATCAGTCGACGCAGCCGGGTGTGGTCCGGCGGGTCCATCCCGAGCATCCCGGAGGCGGGGAGGCGCTCGGTGTTGCGGGGCTCGTCACGTCCGGCGGCGGCGGCCCGGCTGAACCGGGGGTCGCCGAGGACGGTTCGCACGTCGGCGTACCGGGTGGCGAGCCAGAACGGCTCACCGTAGGGCAGACGCACCCGGACCAGCGGCTCGTCCCGGCGCAGCTGGGCGTACCGGGGGTCGAGGTCGAGCCGGTGGGGCGGGCTGAACGGGTAACTGGGCGCAGCGGTCTGGGGTGCAGCGGTCAACGAGGACTCCCTGTGGCTGTGCGGCACCGTCGATGGGCGGCGTCGGTCCGTCGACACGACCCCACAGTGGGTCATGCCTCGACTGCGCATGGTAGCGACAGTCCTCGATCGCCGCCAGGGCGTCATGACCCGGCGGCCCGGGTTATGACCCGGCGGCCCGCCTCCTGGCCCGGCGGCCCGCGTCATGGCCCGGCGGGGCCGTCGGCGGACACGGTCACAGCGGGAAGCACCCACGCACCGGGCGGGCCGGAAAACGCCTCCGGCCGCCCCCGAGCACCCCGCGAGGGCTCGGGAGCGGCCGGGCAGCGAACTCAGCGCGCCTGGTCGCCGTCCCCGGTACGCCGCTGGGCCTGGTCCACGCCCTTGTCGATCTGCTCGTCGTACTTGCCGCCGGTCCGCTTGTCAGCCATGTCCCCGGCCTTCTCCAGCCCCTGGTCGACCTGCTTGTCGTGCTTGTCGGCGACGTCCTTCGCCCGGTTCATGAAGTCGCTCACGACGATCTCCCCTCAGCTCGGTTCCGAGAATTGCCTTCCCTGCGCGGGATCCACGAAACCCGCTGCCGATCGGATCGGACACCCGACCGTCGCTGTGGGTGTCGACGGCACTCCGGGCGGGTAACGCCATCTCCGGACACCGAGGAGGCCCGGCGTGAAGCGGGACGATTCAACAGGGCGTACGCCCGACACGGCGGGGACAGACACCTCCGCGACGTCCGTCGACCCGTCGGAGGCGGTCGACGGGACCGGCCCTCGGCAGACCTGGGCCGCCCTGCCCTGGCTGGTCCGCACGGCGGTGGTGTGGAGCACCTGCCTGGTGCTGATCGCCGCCGGGCTCTACCTGGTCGGCAGGATCGCGGTCCTGCTCGCCCCGCTGGCCATCGCGCTGGCCGTCACCGTCTTCCTCACCGCCCTGCTCGACCCGGTGCAGTTGCTGCTGCGCCGGCTCCGGCTGCCGGCCGCACTGGCCGCGCTGCTCACCGTCCTGCTCCTGCTCGGGATCCTCGGCGGCGTCGGCGCCCTGGTCTGGACCCTGACCGCGGACCAGTTCGGCGAGCTAAGCGACGAGTTGGGTCAGGGGCTGGAACGCACCCGGGACTTCGTCACCTCGACGCTGCCGGTGACCGACGAGCAGCTGAACCGGGTGGTCGAGCAGGCCCGGCAGGCGTTCGGGCAGAGTTCGCTGGACCCGGTCGCCGGGGTACGGACCGCAGGGGAGGTCCTCGGGGCCACACTGCTCGCCCTGGTCCTCTTCTTTTTCATGCTCAAGGACGGCCGGTCGATGTGGCAGTGGGTGCTGCGTCGGATGACCGGCCCGAACCGGGAGGTCACCGCCGAGGCCGGTCGGGCGGGATGGCGGACCCTGGGGGCGTACAGCCGGGGCACTCTGTTGATCGCCGCGATCGACGCGATCGGCATCGGAGTGGCCCTGGTCCTGCTCGACGTTCCGCTGGCCCTGCCACTGGCGCTGATCACGTTCTTCGGCGCGTTCGTCCCGATCATCGGAGCGACGGTGGCCGGGGCGTTCGCGGTCCTGGTGGCACTCGCCGCGCAGGGTCCGACGGTGGCGCTGCTGACCCTGGGGGCGGTGATCCTGGTCCAGCAGACCGAGGGCAACTTCCTGGAGCCGTTGATCATGAAGCGACAGGTCCGGCTGCACCCGGCGGTGATCCTGGTGGTGGTCACCGGAGGCACCCTCGTCGGCGGGATCGCCGGGGCCTTCGTCTCGGTCCCGATCGCGGCAGTGGCCTACCGGGTGGTGGACACCGTCCACCGCCACCGCCGGTGACGGACGGGGCACCTCACCCCAGGTGACCGGCGAACCAGTCGGCGGCGGCGTCGGCCACCCGGTCCAGGGTCCCCGGCTCCTCGAACAGGTGGGTGGCTCCCGGCACCACCCGCAGCTCACCCACCCCCTCCGGGAGCTGCGCGAGCGCCTCCTCGTTGAGCGTCAGCACCTGCTCGTCGAGGCCGCCCACCAGCAGGAGCGTCGCCGCGCGTACCTGGGTCAGGGCGGGACCGGCGAGGTCGGGCCGACCACCCCGGGAGACAACCGCCGCCACCGTGTCGCTGCGACGAGCGGCGGCGACGAGTGCCCCGGCCGCCCCCGTACTGGCCCCGAAGAGCCCCACCGGCAGTCGGCGGAGAGCCGCCTCGGTCCGCATCCAGTCCACTGCGGCAGTCAACCGGTCGGCAAGCAGGTCGATGTCGAACCGCAGCTCCGCGGTACGGGCGTCCACCCGCTCCTCCTCCGGGGTGAGCAGGTCGACCAGCACCGTG
This sequence comes from Micromonospora sp. NPDC000207, assembly GCF_040300925.1. Lineage (NCBI taxonomy): Bacteria > Bacillati > Actinomycetota > Actinomycetes > Micromonosporales > Micromonosporaceae > Micromonospora > Micromonospora sp. NPDC000207. Next base: position 593 of record NZ_JBEPEQ010000175.1, on the reverse strand, counting down.
CCCAGGGAGCGTCGGTGCAGCACCCTGGCCACCGCCGTGTTCCGTGGGCTGTGCCGGGAGCTGCCACTACCGTGCGCGAAGAGGACCACCCCGGTCGCGTCGGTGGGCAGCACGAGGTCGGCCGGGAGTCCCGCCCCGGCCACCGGGATCGTCACCGCGCTGGTCAACGTGTCCATCTCCGACCTCCGCAACCACCGGCCGCCGATCGGCCGCGCCGGGGTTACCCGCGTCGGGCCTGAAACTCACCAGCCAGCCCACAGCGGCCCGATCCAGGGTCCGCCCGGCCCGGCCAGGGTCCGCCCGGCCCGGGGGTGGACCTCACCGGCGGTGGGCCCCGCCGACGACCGATCCCGTTTGCCGGGTCCACCGACGGGTAGGCGCAGTCGTCCCCGATCGGGGACGACTCGTCAGGAGCGGGGGATCGGCGATGGCGAAACGACAGGGCAAGGACCGTAAGACCGACGACCAGGAACAGCGCCGGGTCGACGCCGAACGCGGCCGGGACTGGGCCGACGATGCCGCGCAGGCGCGGACCGCCGACGACCCTCGGGCCGTGGCCCCGCACGACGCCGCCGGACGCCCCTCCACCGGCG
>NZ_JBEPEQ010000174.1:0-7693 GCF_040300925.1 Micromonospora sp. NPDC000207 | reverse complement strand
CTCCTGATCCCCTGCGGGCGGCGCGGGAGACCTGACCGACCCGGCGGCGACGGCGTGCGATCCGCGCACCGTCGCCGCCGTTCGTCGTGTGGGGCACCGGTGGTCGACGTCGGAGGCGGCGGGCGCCCTCGGCACGGGCTGCACAGGACGCACGGGACGCTGCGGGACGCACGGGAAACACCGGACGCTGCGGGACGCTGCGGGCCGGGATCGTACCGGCTCTCCGGCCGCCCCGCCCCTCGCCGGACCCTCGCCGGTGGGTGGACGAGGGTTGCCGGTGCTGGTGACGGCCGGGTCGAGGTAGTCCTGTCGGGATGTTTACTCTGTGCTACCAGGATGTTACGCGGATACGATGTGCGGGCTTTTTGCCCTGGGCCGATCATCAGCGGCCCGCCGTGTTTCGCCCGGGCCGTGGCCTTCGCCTCGACCGCCCGGATGGGAGGGTCAGTGGCCATCCGCGTCGTCGTCGTGGAGGGGATGGGGCTGCTGCGGGGGGCGCTCAGCGCCGCGTTGTCCCGCCAGCCGGACATCGAGGTGGTCGCCGAGGCGTCCGATGTGGCCGGATTGGCCGAGGTGGTGGGGCGGGCCTGCCCCGACGTGGTGGTGCTCGGCCTGCCCCCGGAGACCTCGCCGCAGGGCGTGGCGGAGATCGCCGACCTGGGGCGGGCGGCGTCCGGTGCGGCGGTGCTGGCACTGTCCACCCGATGGAATCCCGCCCTGCTCAGGGCCGCCGTCGCCGCCGGGGTACGGGGTTTCCTGGGCAAGGACGGGCCGGTCGACGAACTGGTCCAGATGGTGCGTACGTCGGCGGCGGGGGAGCGGGTCATCGATCCACGCGCCGCCGTGGCCGCCCTGCGCCCCGCCGCCTGCCCGCTGACCCGGCGGGAACTCGAGGTGTTGCGGATGGTCGCGGAAGGGGTGCCGCTGAAGGAGGCGGCCGAACGCCTCTTTCTGGCGCACGGCACCGTCCGTAACCACCTCTCCGCGATCCTGCACAAGACCGGGACCCGCAACCGGGTGGAGGCGATCCGTCGAGCACAACGTGACGGCTGGCTGTGACCTGCCCGTTCACCGGTACTTCCGCTCACCGAGCGGTCGGCCCCGGGTCGTGCTGCAATGGTGACGACCCTGGTGCGACCCCTCGGACGCCGGTGACGACACCACCGGCGCGTACCCGTGAAAGGCCACCGTGATACGCACCCTTCTCGCGCTGGACGGCACCCTGGTCCGCGGCGCGCTGGCCCTCGTCCTCGACGCGCAGCACGACATCCGGGTGGTGGCCGCACTGGACTCCGGGGACCCCGTCCACCCCGGGCTGTGCGAGCATCGCCCGGACGTGGCCGTCGTCGACGTCGGCCTGCTCGACGCGGACGCCACCCCGGTCGGTGGATGTCCGGTCCTCCTGCTGGCCGAGCCCCGTCGAGCCCGGCAGGCCTGCGACCTGCTGGCCCGGGGGCGTACCGTCGGGATCCTCGGCACGGGAGTGGCCCCACAGGCCATCGTCGACGGGGTGCGGCGACTCGCCCGGGGCGAGCCGGTGGTCGACGCCGACCTCGTCGTCGCCGCCCTGGCCGAGCCCGGGCCGTTGAGCCCCCGGGAGGCCGAGATCCTGGCGATGACCGCCGCCGGACATCCGGTCCCCGAGATCGCCAGGTCACTGTTCCTGTCCCCGGGGACCGTCCGCAACCATCTCAGCCGGGCGGTCGGCAAGTGTGGCGCGCGGACCCGGGTGGAGGCCGTGCGGATGGCCCGCGAGGCGGGGTGGATCTGAACGGGACGTCACGAACCGGACGCGGGGGGCGTACCCTCCACAGCGGACGAAGCGATCCCGCCCCGGCCCCCAGGACGACGCATGAGCGAGCACCGCGTACCCCGATCCGGTCCGGACGACACGGATCCGGTCGTCCCCCCGACCCTCTGGTACACCACACCGGCGGCCGACTGGGAGACGGGTTCACTGCCGATCGGCAACGGTGCGATGGGCGCGTGCGTGTTCGGCGGGCTCGGTACCGAGCGCCTCCAGTTCAACGAGAAGACCCTGTGGACCGGCGGCCCCGGCTCCGCCGACCTCCCCGACGGCGGCTACGACAGCGGCAACTGGCCCCGGGACCGCCCCCGGGCGCTCACCCGGGTACGGGAGCGCATCGACAGCGACGGGCAGGCCGATCCGGAGTGGGTGGCCGGCGAACTCGGCGGGCCCCGCACCGGCTTCGGGGCGTACCAGAGCTTCGGTGACCTGCTCGTCGAGGGCCTGGCGGTGGTCGGGGTGGGGGACTACCGCCGGTGGCTCGACCTCGCCGACGCGATCGCCGGGGTCGGCTACACCAGCGCCGGGGTGCGGCACACCAGGGAGTTCTTCGCCAGCCACCCCGACCAGGTCGTCGTGGCCCGGTTCGCCGCCGACACCCCCGGCCGGGTCGACTGCGTCGTCAGGCTCGCCACCCCCGACAACCGCACCGGGCGGACGACGGCCGGCGACGGGCGGATCACCTGCTCGGGGCGGCTCACCGACAACGGGCTGCGCTACGAGGCGCAGGTCCAGGTGCTCGCCGACGGCGGGACCCGGACCGACGGCCCCGACGGGACGGTGACGGTCCGGGGTGCCGACGCGGTGCTGCTGATCCTGGCCGCCGGCACCGACTACGCGCCGACCTTCCCGGACTACCGGGGGGACGACCCGCACCCCGGGGTCGGTGCCCGGGTCGACGCGGCGGTAGCCCGGGGGGACGCCGAGCTGCGCGTCCGGCACGTCGCCGACCACGGTGGACTCTTCGACCGGGTACGTCTGCACCTCGGACAGGCCGCACCCGAGGTGCCCACCGACGAGCTGCTGCACCGCTACCGCGCCGGGGTCGCCGGCCCGGCCCAACGGCGCGCCCTGGAGGCCCTGCACTTCCAGTACGGCAGGTACCTGCTGATCGCCTCCTCCCGGGCCGGTTCCCTGCCGGCGAACCTGCAGGGGGTCTGGAACGACTCGACGGCGCCCCCGTGGGCGGGGGACTACCACGTCAACGTCAACCTCCAGATGAACTACTGGGCGGCCGAGACCACGAACCTGACCGAGACCGCCACCCCCCTGTTCGACTACGTCGAGGGGCTTGTCGCCCCGGGGGAGCGGACCGCCCGCCGGTTGTACGACGCCCCGGGCTGGGTGGTGCACAACGAGACCACCCCGTACGGCTACACCGGGGTGCACGACTGGGCTACCGCCTTCTGGTTCCCCGAGGCCGGGGCCTGGCTGGCCCGGCACCACTGGGAGCACTGGCTGTTCACCGGTGACGAGGACTTCCTGCGGGAGCGGGCCTGGCCGTTGCTGCGTTCACTGGCCCGGTTCTGGCTCGACGTCCTGGTCACCGATCCCCGCGACGGTGCGCTGGTGGTCAACCCGAGCTACTCGCCCGAGCACGGCCCGTTCACCGCCGGGGCGGCGATGTCCCAGCAGATCGTGCGGGACCTGTTCGGCAACGCCCGGCAGGCGGCCCGGCTGGTCGGGGTCGACGACGAGTTCACGGCGGCCCTCGACGCGGCCCTGGACCGACTCGACACCGGGCTGCGGGTGGGGTCCTGGGGGCAGTTGCAGGAGTGGAAGCACGACGCCGACGACCCCGACGACACCCACCGACACGTGTCGCACCTGTACGCGCTGCACCCGGCCGACCACCTCGACCCGGACCGGGATCCGGAGCTGGTCGCGGCGGCCCGCAGGGCGTTACGGGCCCGGGGTGACGGGGGAACCGGGTGGAGTCGGGCCTGGAAGATCAACTTCTGGGCACGGCTGCGCGACGGCGACCACGCCCACCTGATGCTCGCCGAGCTGCTCGCCGGGAGCACCCTGGACAACCTCTGGGACACCCACCCGCCGTTCCAGATCGACGGCAACCTGGGCGCGACCGCCGGGGTGGCGGAGATGCTGGTGCAGAGCCACCACCGGGCGGTCCACATCCTGCCCGCCCTGCCCGCCTGCTGGCCGCACGGGTCGGTCAGCGGGCTGCGCGCCCGGGGTGACGTGACAGTCGACCTGGTCTGGGCCGACCACCGGCCGACCACGGTCACCCTGCACGCCGGGCGGACCGGCCCGATAGTGGTGCGGGGCCTGCCCACTGCCACTGTGACCGGCCCGGACGGCACGGTCCGACCCGCCGCCGCCGACGGGGCACTGCTGCGGATCGACGCCGTCGCCGGTGAGCGCTACCTGCTCACCTCGACCGGGTCGGGCCGACCGGTCCAGTGGGAGACCAGGTCACTGTAGGTCGGTGACACCGACAGCAGGTCGGCGTGTGCGCCGAGCACCGGTCGGTCGCCGTCGAGCAGCAACACCCGGCGGGCCCGCAGTGCGGAACTGATCCGGTGGGCCACCACCACCAGGGTCCCGGGGCGGTCGGCGAACGCGGCCTCCACCACCGCCTCGACGGCCGGGTCCAGGTGGCAGGTCGCCTCGTCCAGGATCACCAGGGGAGCGGGGGCCAGCCAGGCGCGGGCCGCCGCGACGAGTTGCCGCTCCCCGGCGGAGAGCCGGGCCGGGTCGACCGGACCGGAGGGCCCGCCCAGCCGGGCGGTGACCGGGGCCGCCCCGACCGCGTCCAGCGCGACGAGTACCGCCTCGTCGTCGGCGTCCGGCCGCAGGTAGCGCACGTTGTCGGCGAGGGTGCCGGTGAAGACGTACGCCTCCTGCGGGACCAGGACCCGCCGCCTCGCCAGCACCGGCGGCGGTGTGCCCCGTACCGGCGCACCGGCCACCTCCACCGTCCCGGTCTGCGGGTCCACCAGCCCCGACAGCAGGGCCGCCAGGGTGGACTTGCCCACCCCGCTCGGTCCGACCACGGCCAGGTGGTCGCCCTCGGGCAGGGTCAGCGAGAAGTCCACCAGGACCGGCCGGGCCCCCGCTCCGTGGCGGAACGACACCCGGTGCAGCCGGGCCGCGACCCCGGCCCCCGCCGGCGTGGCGGTGACGGACGCCGACCCGCCCGACCCGGGGGGCGGCGGGGTGAGGGCCGTGGACGGCGGGGGCGGTGCCGACTCCGGGGCGACGCTGGTGCGCAGGATCCGGTCCAGGGTCACCACGTAACGCAGACCCCCGCCGCCCACCCCCTGGACCAGGGCGTGCAGGGCCGGTTGCAGGCCGGTCCCGACGTACACCAGGGCACCGAGCACCTCCCCGGCGGTGAGCCCCCGTTCGACAAGCCACGGCGCGGCCAACAGCAGCACCGCCAGGGGCAGCCACCCACCGACGCCGAGACTGACGCTGCGCAGCGCCGTCATCCGGGCCAGGGTGCGTTCGGCGGCGGCCTGGGCGGCCACCTCCCGACCGACCCCGGACACCACCCGGTCGCGGGCCCCGCAGGCCAGGACGTCCCGGTGCCCGGCCAGGACGGTCGCCGCCGACCGGCCCAGCGCCTCCCCGGCGCGCACGTAGCGGCCCTGGTGGCGGACCATCGCCGGGAGGGTCACCGCGAACACGACGAGGCCGGCGCCGAGCGGGACCGCGACCAGGGCCGCCACCACCGGTGCCAACGCCAGCAGCCCCAACAGGGCCGCACCCCCGGCGAAGAGGAACCCCCGGACCACCATCAGCAGCCCGCCGAAGGTGTCCCGCACCACCTCCACCTGGTGGGTCAACCGGGCCACCGCCGCACTGTCCGGCGGGGCGGCGGTCCGGGTCGCCGTGGCCAGGGTCGCCCGCACCACCCGGGCTACCAGCTCGTCGCGGAACGGCTCGACGACTGCGCCGAGGCGGCTGTGGACCCGGCCGGTGGCCGCCGCGCCGACCAGGACCGCCACCGCCGCCGCGCCGAGCCAGGACAACCCGGTGCCCGGCCGACCGGCGAGGAAGCCCTCATCCACCGCCCGGGCCAACAGGTAGCCGGTGAGCAGTGCCGGGAGCGCCTCCAGCGCCGACCAGCCGGCCAGCCCGGCGAGGGCGCGGCGTCGGTCGCGCAACGCCCGCCACGTCACCACTCCCACCCCGGCCGGGCCGCTCACAGCCGGTCCCCGTCGCCGCCGAACACCGCCCGGTAGGCCGGGTCGGACCACAGCCGCCGGTGCGGTCCGAGACCGCGCAACCGCCCGCCGTCCAGCCAGGCCACCACGTCCGCCGCCGCCGCGGTGGCGGCCCGGTGGGTGACGATCAGTCGGGTACGCCCACCCGCCCCGGCGGTCAACGCCTGCGTGACCCGGTGCTCGGTGGCGGTGTCCAGGCTCGACGTGGCGTCGTCCAGGATGAGTAACCGTTCGGCGGCGAACGCCCTGGCCAGGCCCAGCCGCTGCGCCTCACCGCCGGAGAACGGGGCCTCGTCGGTGCGGGTACGGAACCCGTCGGGAAGTCGGGCGACGCAGTCGGCCACGGCGGCGTCCCGGGCCGCCTTCGACACCGGCGCGCTGGCCGGTCCGGCACCGTCCGGGGCCACTGCCGACGGAGCGGGTAACGCCAGTCCGATCGCCTCGTGGACGGTGGCCCCGACCAGCACCGGCCGGTCGAAGGCGTACCCGACGGCGGCGCGTAGCGCCTCGTGGTCGAGCCGGGGCAGCGGCACCCCGTCGAGGGACACCTCACCGGTGTCCGGGTCGTACAGCCGACCCGCCACGGCGGCGAGGGTCGACTTGCCCGCACCCGACGGTCCCACCACGGCGACGGTGGTGCCGGCGGCGACAGTCAGGTCCACCCCGTGCAGGATCGGTCGACCGTCGGCAGCCAGTACCCCCACCCCCGCCAGTCGGAGCGTGCCCCGCCCGGGTGGCAGGGCCGCGCCACCGTCCCCGGGGGGCGGTTCGGCGAGGACCTCGGCCACCCGTCCGGCTCCGGCCCGGGCCCGGACCAGCCTGTTCATCCCGGCCAGGACGGTGCCGAGGCCGGCACCGAGGGCGGCGTAACGGACCGCGGCGACCAGTTCGCCGGGAGTGAGCCAGGCGGCGGTCAGGGCGTACCCGCCGACCGCGACGACTGTCAGGTTCAGCAGCGGGGCGACGGTGGCGGTCCGGGTCGCGGCACGGGCCAGCAGCCGCCAGCTCTCCTGGCCGTGTCCGCGCAGCTGCGGCAGGCTGTCCAGGGCCCGGTCGACCTCCCGGTCGGTGGTCGCGGCGGCGGCGACGGTACGGGCCCCGGCCCCGGCCTCCACCAACCGACCGGCGATCACCCCCAGGGTCCGCTGGTACGCCCCGACGACGGCGCTGGCGTCGGTGACGAAGGTCCGCATCAGCACCGCCATCACGGCGAGGCCGGCCAGCAGGGTCAGTCCCAGCACCGGTTCGATCAGCGTCAACGCGACGACACTGCCCACCGGGGGCAGCAGGGCCACCCCCGCCAGCACCACGGCGACCCCCGCCCCGCCGGTGTCGGCTGCCTGCCCGACGAGGCGGCCGACCAGGTCGCCGACCTGGTGCCTGCGGACCTGACGGACGTCGAGGTGGAAAAGGTGGTGCAGCAGACGGGTGCGGATCCGGGCGGTGGCCCGGGCGGTGGCGTACCCGCCGGTGAGGTCGCCCAGGGTGTCGGTGCCGATCAGGACGACCACCAGCCCACAGACGGCCACCGGCCACCAACCGACGCCGCCGTCGAGGGCGGCGTCCACTGCCAGGCCGAGCGCGGCCGGCAGCAGCAGTTCGGCGACCGCCCCGGTCAGGGCGACCACCGCCAACCCGACGGTCCAGCCGCCACCGGCGCGGACCGCCCAGCGCAGCCGGTGGTCGGGCCGGGCGG
>NZ_JBEPEQ010000173.1:0-8203 GCF_040300925.1 Micromonospora sp. NPDC000207 | reverse complement strand
GCCGGCGCCCTCGGTGCCCCGACGGCCACCACCGCTGTCGGTCCCCCGCCGACCAGCGCCGTCCGGGCCGACCGGTCGACCCCGGGACGGTCCCTGTCTCATGCCTCGGCGGGCGCCGCGCCGTCCGGTCCGGTCGCGGCGGTCGACGGGGTCGGGCCGGCGTCGGTACCGGTGCGGGCCAGCAGCGCGTCGAGCAACTGGTCACCCATCAGGGAGATCGGCGGCGCGCCCATCGTCACCACCACGTCGCCCGGTCGGGCCCGACGGGCCACCTCCACCGGGGCGTCGTCCCAGGAGTCCACGAAGACCTTCCGGTCGGCCGGCAACGGGACCACCTCGACGAGCGCGGCCGACCCCTCGCCCGGCCCGCGCAGCTCACCGGGGCCGAAGACCTCCAGGAGGACCAGTTCGTCGGCGATGCCCAGGGCGGCGGCGATCTCGGCCTGCAGGTCCCGGGTGCGGTAGACCCGGTACGGCTGGAAGACGACGATCAGCCGTCCGTCGGCGGCCACCTCGCGCAACGTCTGCAGGGCCAGGGTCATCGAGGTCGGGTGGTAGGCGTACTCGTCGTAGACCAGGACCCCGTCCGCGACCCCCTTGCGCTCGAAGCGCCGTCGCACCCCGGGGAACGTGCCCAGCGCCGCCTCCGCCGCCTCGACCGGCAACCCGAGCAGGTACGCGGTCAGCACCGCCGAGGCGCTGTTGAGAGCCATGTGCCGCCCCGGCATCGGCATCCGCAGCTCACCCAGCCGCCGACCGTCGATCTCGGCCAGGTAGCGCACCCCCTGGGCGGAGGAGGCCATCTCGGTCAGCCGCAGGTCGGCGTCGTCCGCCTCACCGTAGGTGTGCACCCGGCGCCCCTCGGCGCGCAGCTTCTCGGCCAACCGGCGGGTACCGGGGTCGTCGGCGCAGGTGACGATGAACCCGTCTGGGTCGGTGAGGCGGGCGAACTCGGCGAACGCCGCCTCCAGAGTGGCCAGGTCGCCGTAGGTGTTGAGGTGGTCGGCCTCGATGTTGGTGACGACCGAGACGAACGGGCGGTAGATGAGGAAGGAGCGGTCGCTCTCGTCGGCCTCCACCACGAAGTACTCACCGGTGCCGTGGTGGGCGCCGGAGCCGACCTCGGAGATCTCCCCGCCGATGACGAAGGACGGGTCCTGGTTGGCCTGTTGCAGGACCATGGTGACCATCGAGGTGGTGCTGGTCTTGCCGTGGGTGCCGGCCACCGCCACGGCCCGACGGCCGGTCATCGCCGCCGCGAGGGCCTCCGAGCGGTGCAGCACCCGCAGACCCCGACGGCGGGCCTCGACGAGTTCCACGTGGTCCTGCGGGATCGCCGTGGAGTAGACGACGGTGTCCACGCCGTCCAGGTTGGCCGCCTCGTGGCTCATGTGGACGGTTCCGCCCAGCGCCCGCATCCCGGCCAGGGAGGGCCACTCCCGCAGCTCACTCCCGGAGACCGGCAGCCCCCTGGTGAGGAAGAGCCGGGCCAGTCCGCTCATGCCGACCCCACCCACCCCGATCAGGTGGATGGCGCCCAGGTCTTCGGCGGTCAGGGTGCCGGCCGGGGTGAACTGCGCGGTGTTCATGACGGATACCTTCCAGTCGCGGTCGGTGCGGCGCTCACCGGTTGACCGCCTCGTAGACGAAGTTCAGCAGCGCCTCGTCACCGTCGCGGCGCCCGTACCCGGACGCTGCGGCGCCCATCGCGGCCAGCCGGCGAGGGTCACGGATCAGCGGGATCACAGTCCGCTCGACCCAGTCCGGGGTGAGTTCACCGTCGTCGACCAGAAGTCCGCCGCCGGCCTCCACGACAGGAAGGGCGTTGCGCTTCTGCTCCTGGTTGCTGTGCGGGTAGGGCACGTAGATCGTGGGCAGCCCGATGGCGGCCACCTCGGCACAGGTCATCGCCCCGCCCCGGCCGAGCATCAGGTCCGCGGCGGCGTACCCGGCCTCCATCTGGGACAGGTACGGCAGTGTCACGTACGGCACCGGCAGGTCGGTCGGGACCGGCACCGGCTCGTTGCGGGCACCGATGACGTGCAGCACCTGGATGCCGTTGCGGGCCAGTTCCTTGGCCGCCCCCGAGACCGCCAGGTTGATCGAGCGGGCCCCCTGCGACCCGCCGGCCACGAAGAGCACCGGCAGGTCGGGGCGGAGTCCGAAGTGGGCCCGGGCGGAGGCGACGTGGGCGGTGCGGTCCAGCCCGGCGATCCCCCGACGCAGCGGGACCCCGACCACCCGGGCGTCGCGCAGCGCCTCGGCCTGCTGCGGCTGGTGCGGGAAGCCCACGGCGACGTTCTTCGTGAACTTCATCCCCAACCGGTTGGCCACCCCCGGTGGCACGTTCACCTCGTGGATGACGATGGGCAGTTCCCGTCGCCACGCCGCCAGGTAGGCCGGGACCGAGACGTACCCGCCGAAGCCGACCACGGCGTCGGCGCTCACCTCTTCCAGGATCCGGCCGGCGGCGCGGGCCGCCGTCCACATCCGACCCGGGGTCTTGACCAGGTTCATGTTGACCGACCGGGGCAGCTGGTACGCCGGAATCTGCCGCAGGTCGTAGCCCTGCGGCGGGATCAGCTCGTTCTCCAGGCCCTTGGGGGTGCCCAGACAGGTGATCCGGACGCCGGGGTCGTGTCGGCGCAGGCAGTCGGCGAAGGCGAGCAGCGGGTAGATGTGCCCCCCGGTGCCACCTCCCGCGAGCACCACCGAACGCAGCGGACCCATCAACGTCTCCTCTCAGTCGCCGCCCCGGCGCCGGTCCGGGTCGGCCGGTCGCCGCGCGGTGCGGCCGGGGCTCTCCTGTCGCCGCGTCCGCGCCTTCGGCACCGGATTCCGGGCAGCCTTCGGCGCCGGCCGGCGACGCCCGGCGGGGAGCGGCGGCAACGGGGCCCAGAGTAGTCGGACCCATCGGGCCGGTGGACGGGCATGCAGGGCTCGGGCCGCATCCGGCTCGGCGCGGGCGAACGACGCCAGCATCCCGATCGCGGCCAACGTCACGACCAGGGCACTTCCGCCGTCGGAGATGAAGGGCAGGGGAACCCCGGTGACGGGCAGCAGTCCGACGACACCGCCGATGTTGATCACCGCCTGTCCGACCAGCCAGGCGGTGACAGCACTGGCGGCCAACCGGCGGAAGGAGTCGTCGACCCGGCGGGCGATCCGCAGTCCCGTGTAGGCGAGCACCGCGAAGAGGGCGAGGATCACCGCGCAGCCCACCACCCCCAGTTCCTCGGCGACGATGGCGAAGATGAAGTCGTTCTGCGCCTCGGGCAGCCAGTCCCACTTGAGTACGCTCTTGCCCAGGCCGACGCCGAACCACCCGCCGTTGTCGATGGCGTTGCGGGCCTGCCCCATCTGGTAGCACCCGGACTCGAAGCACTCGTCCGGCGGCCTGATGAACAGGGTCAGCCGGGCCAGCCGGTAGTTCTCCTGGCCCCGTTCACCGGAGCCCGCCCCGAGCGAGGCGGCGGCGATGAGCAGCCCCACTCCGGCCAACCCGACCACCGACAGGGTGGCGAAGACCCGCATCCGGACCCCGGCCGACCAGAGCAGCCCGACCACCACCGCCAGCAGGCAGAGCATGGTCCCCACGTCGTTGTAGCCGACCAGGACGAAGAGCAGGACGACCACCGGGAAGAGCGGGGTCGCCAACTCCCGCCACCAGCCCAGCGCCGCGCCCTTGCGGGCCAGTACGTGCGCCCCCCACAGGACCAGGGCGAACTTGGCCAGCTCCGAGGGCTGCACCTGGATCCCGCCGATGAACAGCCAGAGCAGCCTGGCCTCCAGGGGGCCGAACCGCGCCGTCTCCTGGTTGAGCAACCGGGCCACCACCAGCAGCAGGTTGAGCAGCAGGAGCAGCCCGACCGCCACCAGCAGGGCGGGTCGGCTCAACGCCCGGTAGGTGCGGGCGGGCAACCGTTGACAGAACCAGAACGCGCCGATGCCGATGACGGCGAACATCGCCTGCTTCGTCAGCGCGGCGAAGGCGTTGCCGCCGGTGGCGTACTCCCGGACGCTGGTCGCGGAGAAGACCATCGTCAACCCGATCACCAGCAGCAGACCGGCGCTGGAGATCAGCAGGTAGTACGAGGCCAGCGGGCGGGCCAGCAGGCCGCGCAGGGCCGCCAGCGGCCCGGTCGGATCCAGCGGGCGCGACTGTGGTGGCGCGTCGGAGCCTCGGCCGGCTCCCGTGGTGCGGCGCTGCCGCACATCCGTCGCCCCGTCGACGCCCCGATCCTCCCCCACCTGCCCATCATGGCCTCTTCCGCCGACGGCCACCCGCCCAACGCCCGACTCGGCGTGTCGAACCCGTACGACGGAAGGGCCCCCTGTTCCACGCAACGCGTGGTACAAGGGACCCTTCCGGCACCTCTCGTCGGTCCGGGCGCACGCCCCGGTCCGTCGGTCCGGGGTCAGCCCATGTTGGCGAGGAAGTCGCTGTAGAACAGGCCCAACGCGATCGCAACCCCGATCCCGGCGATGATCCAGAACCGGACCACGATGTTGACCTCGCTCCACCCGGCCAGCTCGAAGTGGTGCTGCAGGGGGGACATCCGGAAGACCCGCTTGCCGGTGGTCTTGAACGAGATGATCTGGATCACCACGGACATGGTGATGATCACGAAGAGCCCACCGATGATGATCAGGAGCAGCAGCGTACGGGTGGACATCGCCATCCCGGCGATCAGACCACCGAGCCCGAGCGCCCCGGTGTCACCCATGAAGATCCGGGCCGGCGAGGTGTTCCACCACAGGAAGCCCACACAGGCTCCGGCGGCGGCACCGGCGATCAGGGCGATCTCCAACGGGTCCCGGACGGTGTAGCAGTAGTTGTTCGGGTTGGCGGTGTACGTCGGGTCGGCGCACCAGTGCCGGTACTGCCAGAACGCGATCACCGCGTACGCGCCGAGCACCATCACCGAGGCGCCGGTGGCCAGGCCGTCGAGACCGTCGGTGAGGTTCACCCCGTTCGTCGCCGCCATCACCACGAAGATGAAGATGATCACCGCGCCGATCTTGGTGACGTCCAGCGCCGGGATGTCCCGGATGAAGCTCAGCGTGGTGCTGCCCACCGTCTCGGTGTTCGTCAGCTCCCCGCTGGAGTCGGTCATCGAGCTCGGGAAGTACAGCGCGACGACCCCGAAGACCCCACCGACCAGGATCTGCCCGAGCAGCTTGCCCCGGGCGCTCAGACCACCGCTGTGCCGCTTGCGGACCTTGAGGAAGTCGTCGACGAACCCCACCGCGCCGCAGAAGACCATCAGGCCCAGCAGCACCAGCGCGGTGACCGTCGGCTCGACCTGGGCGATCTGCGCGTCCGGCAGGGTGGTCAGGGCGAGGTGCCCGGCGACGTACGCGATGACCGTGGCGAGGATGAACACCACGCCACCCATGGTCGGGGTGCCCTTCTTCCCCTGGTGCATCTGCGGGCCGTCGGTCCGGATCGGTTGCCCGGCCTTGAGCCGGGTGAACACCCTGATCGCGATCGGGGTGCAGAAGAGCGAGACCAGGAAGGCCACGCCGATGGCGATGATGACCGCCCTCATGCCCGGCCACCCTCGCCGGCGGTGGCATCGGCGCGCAGCGCGTCGACCACCTCCCAGGTGCGGTACCGGGAGCCCTTGACCAGGACCACGTCCCCTGGCCTCAGCTCGCTGCGCAGCACCTCGACGGCCGCCGCCTGATCGGTGAGCAGCACCGACTCTCCTCCCCAGTCACTGACTGCTGTCGCGCCCTCATGGATCGGCGCAGCCGGCTCACCCACCACGAGTAGCCGGTCGATGTCGAGGTCGGCCACGAGTCGGCCCACCTCCAGATGTCCGTCCCGCTCGAACGGCCCCAACTCGGCCATGTATCCGAGCACCGCCACGCTGCGCCGACCGTCGGCCAGACCGGCCAGCGCCCGCAGCGCCGCCGCCATCGACGCCGGATTCGCGTTGTACGAGTCGTCGACGACAGTCACCCCGCCGGCGGCGTCGAAGACGTCCATCCGACGGGCGGAGACCAGCCGCAGTTCCCCCAGGGCGGTGGCGATCTCGGCCACCGGCATCCCCAGCTCACGGGCGACCGCCGCCGCCGCCAGGGAGTTCGACACCTGGTGCCGGCCGGTCAGCGCCAACCGGACCGGTGCGCTCCCTTCGGGGGTGACCAGGGTGTACGCCGACCGTCCCCGCTCGTCGCCGGTCACGTCCACGGCCCGGACGTCGGCGTGCGCCGCCTCGCCGTACCTGACCACCCGGGCGGCGGTCCGACCCGCCATCGCCTCGACCAGGGGGTCGTCGGAGTTGAGCACCGCCAGCCCGTCGGCGGGCAGCGCCTCGACGAGTTCCCCCTTGGCCAGCGCGATGGTCTCCCGGGAGCCGAACTCGCCGATGTGCGCCACCCCGACGTTGAGCACCACGGCGATCCGGGGCGGCACCACGTCGCAGAGGTAGCGCACGTGCCCCACCCCCCGGGCGCCCTTCTCCATCACCAGGTAACGGGTGGTCGGCCCGGCCTGCAACGCGGTGTACGGGTGCCCCAGCTCGTTGTTGAACGACCCGGGCGGTGCGACGGTCTCCCCCAGCCGGGCGGTGACCTGCGCGATCATGTCCTTGGTGCCGGTCTTGCCAGAGGAGCCGGTCAGCCCCACCACTGTCAGGCCGGGCAGCCGGTCGACCACCGCACGGGCCAGCCGACCCATCGCCGGCAACGCGTCGTCGACGAGAACCATCGGCACCCCGGGCACCTCCCGGGTGCCCAGCACCGCCACCGCACCGGCGGCGACCGCCACGGCGGCGTAGTCGTGCCCGTCGACCTTCTCACCGGGGAAGGCGACGAAGAGCGCGCCGGGGACGACCTTGCGGGAGTCGAACTCCACCGGCCCGGTGACCCGGGTCGCGCCGTCGGCGGCTACCACCCGGCCACCGACGGCGGCGGCGACCTCGGTCAGGCTCAGCGGGATCATCGGCGGCCTGCCAGGTCACCGAAGCGGATCCGCAGCGCGTCGGCCAGCTCCGTACGGTCGTCGAAGGGGAACACCTCGCCGCCGATCTCCTGCCCGCGTTCGTGCCCCTTGCCGAGCAGCGCCACCACGTCACCCGGCTCGGCCAGGCGTACCGCCTCGTCGATGGCCGCCCGACGGCCGGGCACCTCGACGATCCGCGCCGTCCCACCGGCCCGGTACGCCCCGGCCAGCACCTCGGCCCGGATCGCGGCCGGATCCTCGGTCCGTGGATTGTCGTCGGTCACCAGCAACACGTCGGCTCCCTTCGCCGCAGCCTCGCCCATCACCGGGCGTTTGCCCCGGTCCCGGTCGCCACCGGCACCGATCACGCAGATCAACCGCCCGGCGCTCAGCTCCCGGAGCGCGGCCAGCGCGGCGACGACCGCGTCCGGCTTGTGGGCGTAGTCCACCACGCCGCGCACCGGAGAGGCGGTGACCAGCTCCAGGCGGCCCGGCACCCCGCCGCATTCGGCCACCCCCTTCGCCGCGGTGACCGGGTCGACCCCGGCGGCCACCAGGGCGGCGAGGGCCAGCAACGCGTTCGCCACGTTGTGCCGGCCGGGCAGCGCCACGCCGGCCGCCACGACCAGACCGTCGGGGCCGTGCGCGGTGAACCGCTGGGCGTACCCGTCGTCGTCGAGGTTCTCGGCCCACCAGGCGGCGGTCGGGTCCCCGGCAGCGGAGTAGCCGACAGTGGCCGGTTTGACCAACGGGTCCAGTGCCGGGTCGTCGAGGTTGAGCACCTCGACCTGGCAGCGCCCGTCGAACAGCTGCGCCTTGGCGGCGAAGTAGTCGGCCGAGTCGGCGTGGAAGTCGAGGTGGTCGGAGCCGAAGTTGGTGTAGCCGCCGACGGTGAAGCGGACCCCGCCGACCCGGCCCATCGCCAACGCGTGGCTGGAGACCTCCATGACCACGGCGGTGACCCCGCGCTCGCGGGCCACCGCGAGCATGGCGTGCAGATCGGTCGCCTCCGGCGTGGTCCGGACGCTGTCGACCACCAGGTCGCCGAGGCGGGTCTCGACGGTGCCGATCAGGCCGGTGACGTGGCCGGCGGCCCGCAGCCCCGACTCGACCAGGTAGGCGGTGGAGGTCTTGCCGGCGGTGCCGGTGAGCCCGATGACTGTCAGGTGCGCCGTCGGGTCGCCGTAGACGGCCGAGGCGAGTTCGCCGAGCACCGCGCGGGGGTCGGCGACCACCAGGGCCGGTAGCCCG